>JBBQPD010001003.1:0-2689 GCA_038331535.1 Gemmatales bacterium
TCTGTTCGCTCCCCGGCCGGATAAAGCCTGGTCGCTGACGGACTGTATCTCATTCGGCGTGATGAGCAAGCGCGGGCTGTCCGAGGCTTTGACGGCGGATCACCATTTCGAGCAGGCTGGTTTTCGGGCCGTGTTCAAATAGTTATTGCGAGGCCAAATTCTGGCTTGATCCCGTCCGGCTCGCGCGCAGCCGTGGGTTCTCTCGAAAAGAGATCAACCGAATTCGTGAACTGGTCGTGGAGCATCGGCAGCTGTTAGCGGAGAGTTGGCATGCGTTCTTCCGCGGTTGAAGCCCGAGAAGCCCTGGCGACCCATGTCACGGTGACCGAGGACTCCTGCGCAAGATCATCGGCCTGACCCTTCATTGCCGCTGGAAGCCGGCCGATTTCGGGTGGAACGCCTACGTGGATTACACCAGCTACAACGCCGAGCCCGATCCCGCCAGCACCGGCCATCACGAGTACTTCCACATCCGCTGGCATTTCCAGCCGTCGCCCCAGCACAAGACCTGGCCAGCGGCGGTGGAACTACATCCGGGCGGCCACGCCGCCTTCGCCATGCCTTTGATCGCGGGCGGCACACGCTACCAGATCAGGGTGCATACGAAAACCGCACCCGCCCAGCCGCGCGTCCCTGATGAGGAGGTGCTGCGTCTGCTGGCCTCGCCCGAGTCGCTGCGCGATCAACTCCTCGCCGATGTCGAAAATTCGGGGCAACAACTCCGGATCGATGCCGATGCCCAAATCCTTGACCGTCACGACCACCATGTCGCCTTCCCGCTCGGCGGATAGCCAGATACGCCCCGTCTTTTCCATGTATTTCGCGGCATTTACCAGAAGGTTGCTTAACACCTGGGCCAGACGGACGAGATCACCGTCAACGAGGATGGGGCGTACCGGCAAGGAGAGCAGCAGCTTGTGTCCGTGCGCGTCGATCTCGGGCTGAGCGATTTCGACGGCTCGTCCCACGACCGTGGCGAGGTCCACTGGCTCTCGACGCAATTGGATCTTGCCGCGCATGGTGCGTGACACATCGAGCAGATCATCGACCAGGCGGGCCAGGTGCTGAACCTGTCGTTCCATCATTTCCCTGGCCTGCCGATCCACGCTGGCGCTCGTCTCAGGCATCTTGAGAATGTGGAGGGCATTGCGAACCGGGGCCAGCGGGTTGCGCAGCTCGTGCGCCAGCATCGCCAGGAACTCGTCTTTCCGGCGGTCGGCCTCCTGCAACGCGTCATTGGCCTTTTGGAGGGCTGTCGTGCGCTCGCGGACACGGTCCTCCAGCTCGTCGTGCGAGCGACGCAGAGCCTCCTGGGTCCTTCGCCGCTCAATGGCGTACCGGATCGAATGTTCCAGCATGTGCGCGTCAATCCGGCCCTTGCTCAGGTAATCGGCTGCCCCGGCCTTCATGGCCAGATGGTCCAGGTTCCTATCGTCCGTGCCGGTCAGCATGATGATCGGTGCGCCGGCCTGAGATGAGCGGCGCAACAGCTCCAGGCCGTCGCGCGGACCGAGCCGGTAGTCGAGCAGATAAACGTCATGGTCGTTACGGTCCAGTGCTGCCGCCGCGTCGTCGTAAGTCGCCACCCAGTTGAGGGAATACTTGCCGTCCCCCAGTTTCGCGAGCAGATCTCGGGTGATGAGGTAATCGTCCTCGTCGTCCTCAATCAGGCAGACTCGGATGGGGGTCGCACTCATAACGGTCTCCGGTGCGCCGGGATGACCCTGAACAGTTCATGCCGATGGGTAGTGGGGTAAATTGTACGTCGAGCTTCGACCGATGGCAGGAGCGGCTCAACAAGTGTCCGCCCAGGCCAACGGCCTGGGAACCCCGGTGTCGCGGCCTGAAGGGCCGCTTCCGTCAGCCCAGGCCGCGGGCCTGGGGCGCGCCTCGGAAGGTACACACGGTTCGGTCGGCATCCCTTCCCCCACCGGTCGAATCTGATATGCTCGACGGGAATCGAGAACCTGAACACGCGCCGAAGAAATCCCATGATCTCCTCACGTTGCGGCCCGGCTTTGCTCGCCCTTCTGCTGATAACTCCACCGGCTCGCGCCCAGACGACGCAGCACGGTCTACGCGTTCCGGCGGGTTTTGAGGTGACGGAGTTCGCCGGCAGCGATTGGGCGAACGACATTTACTGCATGACACTCGATCCGAAAGGGCGCGTCGTCGTCTCCGGGCGCGGCTACATTCGTTTGATCGAGGAAGGTACGGACGGCAAAGCGGGGAAGGCGCTCGAGTTCGCCGGTGCGCCGAAGGATGGTGCGATGGGCCTGTTCTGGGAAGGCGACGATCTGTACTGCATGGGCGACGGCGGACTGCGGCGCTATCGCAACGCCGGCGGCGACGGTCGCAACAAGCCGCCGGAATTGCTCGCCCCGTTGAAGACGGGCGGTGAGCACGAAGCCCATGCCATTCGCCGCGGCCCCGACGGCTGGCTCTACGTCCTCTGCGGCAACAGCACCGGCATCAAGGCGGCGCACGCCACGCTGCCGACCTCGCCGATCAAGGAGCCGGTCGCCGGCTGTGTGCTGCGATTCGCGCCGGATTTCAAGGGCTGCGAGATCGTCGCCGACGGCTTCCGCAATGCCTACGGCTTCGACTACAACGGCGACGGCGAATGGTTCACGTTCGATTCGGACAACGAACGCTGCGTGTCGCTGCCGTGGTACGAGGGGATACGGCT
>JBBQPD010001004.1:0-2685 GCA_038331535.1 Gemmatales bacterium
CCCTGGCTGTCGTTGAAGAACTCCAGCCGGGTCGTGGCACTGACGCGCGGCGAGACAGTGTAGGTCAGGTAGTTCAATACTCCCTGCCAGTTGGCCGTGCCGACGTCCGGGACGTTCGTCTGGAAGCCGAACAACGTTTCCAGGTTATAGGCCAGGCGCGGGTCGAAGGTGTGCGTCCAGACGAGGTCGAATACCTCGGGGTTGTTGAAGTTGCGGCCCTCGTTGAAGCGTCCGCTGCCGACGATGACCTCAAACAGTACGCTGTCGCGGCCTCCGGGCGGCGCCCACTTGACGCCGCCGATATAGGTTGGGGTCGCGGCCGGGTCGATAAAAATGTCGCTGCCGGCGACGAGGCCGTTCTGCACGGACCAGGCGTCGGTGAGTTTGAGCGTCGTCAACAGGCCGGTATGGGTGAACGGATCGTAGATGAAGGTGTAGGCCCGCGAAGCGAGGGCGTTCTGCGTGGCGTCGTTGCTCTCAACGCCGTACTGGGCGAAGAAGCGGCCGAGCTTGACGTCGAGGCCGCGCCCGATTTGCGGGAAGTACGCCTCGCCGTAGAACTGGATGGGATCAATACCGTAAGTCGGCGGCAGCCCATCGTTGGCCGTGAGTTGGCTGTCGAAGAGGCCGCGCGCCACGGTGAAGCGGTAGTCGCTGCCGGGTAGGATGGTGTCGCTGCGAAAGCCGAACGTCGGCACCGCCGCCGCCTGATCCACCTGCTTCTCGACCCGCAACCAGTTTTGCTGAAGGAGGAACTGGTTTGCCTTGTAATTGAAGCCCAGGGGCAGCTGTTCGTGGGCCGCCGAGGAAGCGGTGAACGACAGATCGGTCCAACCGTAGACCTGGAGCTTGTTGCCGTCGATCAGCCAGCCGGGGTAAGTACCCTGGAGTTGGCGCATCACGAACCAGCGGTCCGGTGTCGCCGGTGCCGGAGGAAGGGGTTGAGCTTCGGGCTGCGGCGCTTGTCCCAGCGCCAGCGCCCCGCCCAAAAAGAGGACGGGCCACATAAGTTCCTCGAACGTAAGCGGGTACGCTCAGGTCGTGAAGTAGGCGTTCGGGCTGAGACAGCGGCGGGTTCGGCCCGCCAGCCCGATGACGACGATTCGCCAGCGTTTGTATCGACCAATTGGCGGACTGGACATGAGTCCCAATCACCCGGTGCCATAACCAACCACCTCGCCGGAGCGCTGTCGATCGAAAGCTACTTCAACAATCCACTATCGCCCAGCCACTCCGTGAAGCGTTCAGGCCAACGGGCGGCGGCGCTGGCTTTGGCGTCGGGCCGGTAGCCGAAACCATGCCCGGCGTTGGCGAAGATGTGCAGCTCGGCGGGGATCTTCGCGGCCTTGTATTTCAGGTAAACGGCGGCCAGGCCTTCGGCGATGTCGGGACGGTCGTTGTAACCGGCCGCCAGGAACACCGGAGGCATGCCCGGCTCGACCTTGAAACTGCCGGAACTGCCCGGATAGATGAGGGCCTGGAAATCGGGCCGACTGCTGTGCCGCTCGAGGGGATCGGCCGCGTCTTTGGCGCCGGAATCGTTCTTCATGGCCGCGTAGGCAGCCAGCTCGCCTCCCGCGGAAAAACCCAGGATGCCGATGCGGTCCGATTTGAGGTGCCATTCGCCGGCTCGACTGCGGACGAGGCGAATGGCCCGCCGCGTGTCGGCCATCGCGTGCTCCTGTACGGTGTAGGTGCTGCCTTTCTCACGAGCGAGACGATATTTCAGCACGAAGGCAGCGATGCCGCGCTCGCGAAACCACTCCGCCAACGCATAGCCCTCGTGCCCAAGACAGAGCTTGGAGTGACCACCGCCCGGGCAGATGATGACGGCCGTTCCGGTCGATTTGTCGGCGTCCGGAATGTACGGGGTGAGCGTGGGATTGTGAACGTTGCAGACATTGGAGCCGACGACTTCCTCAGCTTCGGCCGTGCGCGCTTCGGAACCCGGAGCGCCTTTGGGCCAAAGCGGAATGGCCTGGGGCAGATTCTTCGGTAACTGGGCGAACGCGGGTGCCGCGGTTGCTGCCGCCAACACCAGCCCCAAAGCCAGGATCGGTTTCTTCATAGCGTTCTCCGCCTTGTAAATGACCATTTCACAAGTCTGCTGCCGGTATCGAAGGTGGACGTGGTTCAAGACTACCTTCGCCACACTCCGACTATGTCCGCCACAGGTGGCGGACATAGTCGGCAACGTAAGTCGATGCCGTTCAATAGTCTGTGGCTGCTGCCCCGCATGTCCGCCACGCCCGCCAACCGTCTGGCTCTCCTACCGAATGAACCAGAAAGCAATTCTTTTCCTGGATTTCGACTCCCCTCAACGTACCTGACCGCGGTAATCTGATCTGTGGTACGAAATCGACATCCCGATCCCGCCCTCTGCGCTGGAGTGTTCGACTGTCTGGCTCATGGTACAAGCACGGGTAGCGAACTCGCGAGACGGTCATCCAGGTGGCAACCACTATCCTATTCCCATCTCCGGGCCGATCCACATTTCCCCGTGCTTTGCGCGCGCCAGATGGAATTCGTCGTCGGGGTTCTAGGCAGGGCCTACGCATTACAGGTTCCCCAGATTACACCCAGCGCTCATGATTTCTTCGAGAAAAGCGGGGTCTAGCGCTGCTGAGAGCCGCTTGCAAGCCATGCTCGCCTTGCTGCCGTGACGCTTAAGCAGCGACAGGGCTA
>JBBQPD010001005.1:0-2681 GCA_038331535.1 Gemmatales bacterium
TCCCATTGCGACACAGCAAGCAGGCGCCTAGCCTTGAATCAAGAGGCGTTCGGCCCATAGCGTTCGGCGCGCGCGGAGACACACTCGATCTCGCGGCGGCCGTGTTTCGCGTTCAATCTCTCCTGTCTTTCCGGAGAGGCATTTCATGAGGCGTCTTCCGTGTCGGCACGGTTTCACCTTGATCGAACTGCTGGTGGTCATCGCGATCATCGCAGTACTCATCGGCCTGCTCTTGCCCGCCGTCCAGAAGGTGCGCGGAGCCGCCGCCCGCGTCAAATGTCAGAACAATCTCCACCAGATTTGCCTGGGACTTCACGCCTTCGCCGGAGTGCGCGGCTTATTCCCCTCGGCTTACGAGGCGCCAAACTTCGACCCCGGTTGGGGCTGGCAGTCGGCCCTGTTGCCGTACGTGGAGCAGGACAACCTCTATCGAGCGCTCGGCGTCGCGAATCAGCCTTTCGGGAATGCCGCCAGTCCGCCGGCCATGCCGACCGCCTTGCAGCAAACCCCGCTGAAGGTCTATCGCTGCCAAACATCGTCAACCTCGATTTCTGAGGTTGGGGCGTGATCGATGCCAGGCGATTGAACTGCGAAATGAGAGAACACCCGTGGATCATCTGAAGCTCGCACAACAGCTCAACCGCCGCCATTTTCTGTCCCGCTCCGGCCTCAGTTTCGGGACGATGGCGCTCGGCGCGCTGCTCGGCCGCGAGCTGCGCGCGGGAGAAGCGAAGCCGCAAGCGGCGAAGCTGTCTCACTTCGCCGCGAAGGCCAAGCGCGTGATCTACCTGTTCCAGTCCGGCGCGCCGTCGCAGATCGACCTGTTCGATCACAAGCCGGGGCTGAAGGACAAGCGCGGCATCGACCTGCCCGACACGGTGCGCATGGGACAGCGCTTCACGACCATGACTTCCGGGCAGAAGAGTTTTCCGGTCGCGCCCTCTCTCTTCAAGTTCGCCCAGCATGGCCGTGCCGGCGCCTGGATGAGCGAGCTGCTGCCCTACACCGCGCGGATCGCGGACGAGCTGTGCATCATCCGCTCGATGCAGACGGAGGCGATCAACCACGACCCGGCGATCACCTTCGTCCAGACCGGCTCGCAACTGGCGGGACGGCCGAGCATGGGCTCGTGGGTGTCCTACGGCCTGGGCAGCATGAACCAGGATCTGCCGGCGTTTGTTGTGCTGCTGTCGCGCGGCGGCACCGATCAGCCGCTCTACGACCGCTTGTGGGGCAGCGGCTTTCTGCCGACGCAGCACCAGGGCGTCAAGCTCCGCGGCGGCAAGGAGCCGGTGCTGTACCTCGCGAACCCGGCGGGCTGTTCGGCGGAGACACGCCGGCAAATGCTCGACGAACTCGGCGAGCTGAACCGCCTCCGCCACGCCGAGACCGGCGATCCGGAGGTTCTCACGCGCATCGCGCAGTACGAGCTTGGCTTCCGCATGCAGTCGTCGGTCCCGGAGCTGACCGACCTGTCGCGCGAGCCGAAGTCGGTCCTCGACCTCTACGGCCCCGCGGTCGAAAAGCCGGGGAGTTACGCCGCCAACTGCCTGCTGGCGCGCCGACTGGCCGAGCGCGGCGTGCGCTTCATTCAGCTCTACCACATGGGCTGGGACCATCACGGCAACCTGCCGGCACAGATGCGCAACCAGTGCCGCGACACCGACCAGCCGTCGGCAGCACTGATCCACGATCTGAAACTGCGTGGCCTGCTCGACGACACGCTGGTGATCTGGGGCGGCGAGTTCGGCCGGACGATTTACTCGCAGGGCGAGCTGACCGCGCTCAACTACGGCCGCGACCATCACCCGCGCTGCTTTACGCTCTGGATGGCCGGCGGCGGCGTGAAGGCGGGACTGACCTACGGCGAGACGGACGACTTCTCGTACAACATCGTCCGCGATCCGGTCGAAGTCTTCGACCTCAATGCGACGATCCTGCACCTCCTCGGCATCGACCACACACGCCTGATCTACAAGTTCCAGGGCCGCGACTATCGCCTGACCGACGTACATGGCGACGTGGTAAAGGCAATTCTGGCGTGAGCGGGCATCGATTCGGCGAATCGACGCCGGGCTCCTGTGTCCTTTCTCGGCGCGCACGATGCCAAGGCGCTGGACCAGATCAAACGCAGCCGGCGAGTGACCCTAGAGAGCAACGTGTTCGAGCTTGTCGTGGAAGAGTGATATTCTCCCGCACGAGTTATGATTCCTACGTTTCCGACAGGATGACTCTTCCACAACGCCGCCTGGGTGGACAGAAACCATGTCCGCCACACGTCGCGCATGTCCGCCACGCTTGGCGGACATGGTCGTCAACGTAAGTCCTTGTTGTTCATGCTACTATGGCGCCAACCGCGCATGTCCGCCACGCCCACGCACCGTCTGGCTCCCGGCGGAAGGCCCGCCGTTGACGGCGGGTGGGATGATAGGACACCGCCACCCGCACCCGTGATTGCCTTGAGGCCCGTTCAGAGATCGTCCAGCTTTGGTAGCCTTCTCGTACAAGGAGTTACGTCCATTGAGGTAGACAAAAGTGGGGGGGCGCAGCTGCAATGACGGTGGAATCTCCACTCCGTCCTTCGCAAGAGTCCCCCGATGGCTACTGTCCGCGCCGTCACGGGTGCCGTCTCCCTGACGGTGCTCTTGGTGCGGCCCCCCTGGGACGACAACCATCCCGCC
>JBBQPD010001006.1:0-2675 GCA_038331535.1 Gemmatales bacterium
ATCGGGAATTGGTCGAGACCCAGTCTTGAGCCGACCCACGGGTGAACGCGCTCCGGGTCAATCGTCCAGGGCGTCATCCGCCGCAGGACCTCATAGCTGGCCACCTCTCCCCAGCCGGGACTGAACACGCGGATCACCGTACCCTCCACCACGTCGCCGACCGCGTGGATGCAGTTGCTGACTTCATCCGCGGGGTAGCCAAAGTCGTTCGCCTTGTAGCGCACGTCCCCGCTTTCCAGCTTCCGAATGCGCCGCAGTGCCCGGCCGTACAACTCGGGTTCGATCTGGTACGGACCCCACAGCGAGACGCGCTCGTCGCTCCCCAGGGCGTAACGGATCGTCTCGTGCAAACCGAAGTTGTGGCCGCACTCGGGGAGCAGGGCGGCCGTCCGGACCTTCAGATTGCTCGGCAGCCAACTGATCGTGTGTCCTTCCAGCGCCACGTTGCCGGCGCACGGACCGTTTCCTTCCCACACGACCCGGACAAACGTGGCGAACGTGTGGGAGTAGTTGGGATCGTTGGGCGTCCGCTGGGAGCCCAAAACCACCACAAAATAGGCCTCGCCCGGGCGCGCCGATCCGGCGCAGGCGAGGATGAGCACGGCAGCCAGACCGCAGCGCAGGCCGGTCCTCGGAAGCGCGGTGGAGGGTCGCATCGTGGACTCCGGAACCGAAAGCATGGCCCGCGCTGGCTCTGCGCACTCACGCGACCACGCCTCAGGGGTGGGGCGACACAGACGGTATTGTTATCATCCCTTGAGTACGGCGCGCGGACAAGACAGGCCGGGGTGGATGTGTCCCCCGCGCTGCCCCGTCCGCACGACTGTGCCGGTTGCGCCGAACGGGAGGCGCATGGGCCGGCATGCACCGCTTCTCGCTTGTCGTTGACGAGGCGCAAGAGGGATTCAGAGGAGAGAAGAAAGGTTCTTGATCGCGCACGCCTTGCTAGAATGGAGGCTGAGCTACCTTGAAGACGTTAGCCCCGCAGGTGATAATCATGATCCTAGCGCGTGTTCAGCAAGGCCGAGTCGAAATCCAGGAGCCGATTCCGGAAGAGTGGGAAGGCCAGACCGTGAAGATTCTTCCCCTAACGCCGGATGACCCTCATCCCGATCTCGAAGAACATCTGGCGGCGCTCAAGGCACTGGGGCCGATGAAATATGAGCCTGGCGAACGGGAATTGGCGGCCAAGGCACTCGCCGAACAGGATCGCCTTAGTCGCCTGGCCAATCAAAAAAAGGCGGATAGTTATCCTTGAACCGATATCTTCTGGACAGCAACCACTTGTCGGCATATCTGGATGATCAGCCCGTGCTCAGGCCGAGGGTGGACAGGGCAATCCAGGCGGGTGATCGCTTCGGAATCTGCTTGCCTGTCCTCTGCGAATACCGTGCTGGCATTCGATTGGGCCGTCGCTATCGCCAGAATTTAGCCAATCTGAAAAAGGCACTGCTGATCTTCCGGTATCTGGCCTGCCGACGACCAAACAGCCGTCGAGTACGCTAAACTTTTTCAAGAGCTTCGAGCCGCCGGGCAGATGCGGTCACAGTTCGACGTCCTGATTGCAGCAGTAGCTCGCCAGTTCAAACTGACAGTCCTCACCGCGGACCATCATTTCCAAGCGGTGAACAGGCTCCGTATTGAGAACTGGTTATGAGAAGGGATGCCGTCGCACCACCATGCCGCCATGCCGTTGATCTTTTTTCTTTCTTTTCGAATGCTCTTTGGATTCCTTCCGCCTTACTCCCCCTTCTTCTCTTCGCGCAACCGCCGCAGCTGCCGTGCAATCATCGCCCGTCGGTCATCGCGGAGCTGGCGATGCTGGAGTCGGCCGTAGCGGCGGATCGACCACAGATCAATCGCCGCCAGCATCACGACGCCGAAGAGCAGGACGAGTATCGCGATCCACACGCCGCTATACAGCCGCAGGAAGTTCTTTTGGGAATCGTCGAGAGGGCTATCGGAATGGTCGCGGATCCGCGCCAGATGGTCGGCCGGGCCTTCGAGCCAGAGTTGTGCGACCAGGAGAAGCACGGCGATGAGCAGCATCAAACCGCTGCTGACCAGGCGCCGCCAACTCTGCCGCCATTCGCGCCCGGTCTCGTCTGGCGGCAGGTCCGGGTTCTCGCGCAGCCGTTGAAGCGTTTGCAGTTGGCGTCGGCCGTAGAAAAGAGATAGCGACGAAACGGCAAGCGCGAGCAGGAAGGCGAAGTACTCCTGTACGGCACCCACGTTGTCGCCCTCGCGGCAGTGTTCATCGTGCACGAGCCGCGACCGTCAGGGAGCGTTGGCGTAAGACGCTCCCTGACGGTCGCGGCTCGTGAGGTGCTTACTCCGTATCCGCGAACTCTGCCAGGCGTTGACTGCGAAGCGGCTGACGCAGCTTCAGTAGGCCGCGCGCCTCGATCTGGCGGATGCGCTCGCGCGTGATGCCGTAAGCGCGCGCCACTTCCTCCAACGTTTTGGGGTGGCCGTCCTTCAGCCCGAAGCGCAGCTCGATGACCTCGCGCTCGCGCGGCGTCAGCGACCGCAGCACCTCGCCGATGCGCTCGCGCAACAGGTGCTGATCCACCGCGCGGCCAGGGTTCATGGCATGCGGATCGTCGAGGAAGTCTTCCAGCGCCCGTTCGCCGTCGCCGCCCATCGGTTCGTGCAAACTGATCGGGTGGCGCGAC
>JBBQPD010001007.1:0-2671 GCA_038331535.1 Gemmatales bacterium
CTCGGCGGTCCCCCCCCCCCCGCCGCCCCGCGCCCCGCTCCGGCTCCCGGCGCGGCCGCGGACCCACAAAGGCCGCGGAACCGCTTACTGCGTGCGCGGCTCCTCAAAGGCCGCGGAACCGCTTACTGCGTGCGCGGCTCCTCAAAGGCCGCGTAACCGCTTACTACGTGCGCGGCTCCTCACAGGCCGCGTAACCGCTTACTACGTGCGCGGCTCCTCAAAGGGCCGCGGAACCGCTTACTGCGTGCGCGGCTCCTCAAAGGGCCGCGGAACCGCTTACTGCGTGCGCGGCTCTTTGCTCCTGAAATGACGGTTCTGCGGCCGTGCGTGGGATCAATCCAGCCTCTTTCTCCCTCCACTTGCTTGCCTTCTCGCGTGGCGTGCGCACACTTGCCACGCGGATGGAATGGATTCACTGCACCCTCCGAGAAGGAGTTCGATCATGTCGCGCTGGTGGTTGTCCGGCCTCCTGTCCGGGGCCGTCGTCGTTTGTTCGCTTTCCTCCCACGCCGACGAACCGAGGCAGCTGCCGCCCATCGGGGAAAAGCTGCCGCCGCCGAAGGAGGAACTGCTCCCTAATTTGCCGCCAGCGGCCGCGGCTCCCGGCTGCGCCAACTGCGCCCAGACGATCTCGCGCCAGACGGTCACGCTCGTCCCGGAACAGACGGCCGCGACACGCGAAAAGCTCGCGCTGCGCGAGAGCGTCCAGGCGCAGGCCGCCCAGGGTCTCGTCGTCGAGTATCGCGAGGAGAAGCAGTCGGTGACGGAGATGGTCCTGAAGCCGCGCGAATGCGAGCAAATCGTCATCGTGAACACGATGCGCGAAGTGCCGACGACCGACCCGCTGACGGGTAAAGTTTGCAAGCACTACGAAACACAGCCCGAAGAGCGGGTCATCAAGGTGACCGTCTTCGACCTGGTGCCGGTGACGCGCGAGGTGATCGTGCGCATCCCCTGCCTGAAAACGGTGGACGGCGTCGTGCTGGTGAAGAAGCTGTGCGCCTATCCGACGACCGAGGCGGTGATCGAGACGAGGCTGCGCGCCGAGATTACGAACAACGATTTCGTCGTGCCGGTCTGTCCTGTCCCGTTTGTCCTGCCCAGGTAAGGTTTAGCCGCCCGTCTCGGACGGGCGGCTATTGACCTTCCGGTTGTCCGCTCCATGGAATTCGGCCGTCCGCTCGTACCCAGCAGCAATGAGGTACGAGAAAGAGCTGATAGCTGTTAGCTGACAGCTATCAGCTTTTGATCTTCCGATGGTCTTCAGCCGCATGAGGCAGTCAACCGGAAGATCAAGAAACGTGTCAGTCCTTACTTACCAACCGGAACGATATCCACTGCGATCGGCTTCATCTCCAGCGCCTTGTGAATCACGGCGTCCATCTCCGTCATCTTGCCCAGCCGCTCGGCGATCGCGGTCTTGCGCTTGGCCTCGATCTCCTCCGGCGTCAACTTGATGTCGAGCCAGTCGGGGATCGACGCCGAGGACAGCACGATGCCGCGGAAAATCTTGTCGTGGAAGAACTTGTTCTTGGCCTCGACCGCGGCACGGACGGCCTTCACCTGTTCGGCCACCGGCCCGGCGCTCAGGGCGGCCGCGGCCAGGTTTACTCCCTGGGCCAATTCGTCGGCGCTGTACTCGGCGACCTTTTTGCCGCCCAGGCGAATCTCAACTTTCCCCTTGAGGCCGGCCACTTTGAGCGTGTACGCGTTCATCTCTTCCAGGATCGGCGCCCACTTGAGGATCGACTTGGCCTCGTCCGGGAAGAACGGCATGGCGGCGTCCAGGCGCTCGAAGTGGACTGCGTCGCCGTCGCGCTTCAGGCCGGTGACCTTGCAGTTGACGGTCTTGGGGTCGCCAGTGGCCGACAGGTCGATCTCGACCGAGGACACCAGCGCGGGGAAGTTCAGCCCCTTGAGAATGTACGCCGCCATCAGCGCCTGTCCGGGCGGACCGGGGTGGACCGCGTCGCCGGCGGTGATGCGGTCGTACTTGGCGCCGGCGGTACGGGCCTTGTCCAGGACGGCCAGGTAGGGATGGAACTGGTCGGTGAAGCGGCCGCCGTTTTTCTCGGCGATGGTCTTCACGCCTTCGGAGTATTTTTCGAGCGTGAGGTTGTACGCGGTGAGGGCGGTCGGTCCCTGGTCGCTGTTGTCCAGCGGTTGCGGCGTCGCCCAGGCCACGCGGATGCCGGCCGCCTTGGCCTGGTCGGCCATCCCTTGCAGGCCGCCCATGTACGCCTTGAAGCCCGGCTCGTCGAACGCCTTGTAGTTGCCGTCGTTCATGCCGAAATCGACGGTCATGGCGGTCGGCTTGTAGGCGGCGACGTCGCGTTTGAAACGATTGTTGCCGCCGACGCTGCGGTCGCCGCTGATGCCGACGTTGCGGAAGGTGAGATCCCAGGACGGGAAGCGCGTGACCACCCACAATTCGAGATAGTTGCTGTACAGGTGCTGTTCGGTGATGCTGTCGCCGATCACGATGACGCGGTCGTTCTTCTTGAAGAAGAACTCCTCCGCACCGGCCGGCGCCGCTGGCGCCAGCAGGAACAAGAGGACGAGACTGCGAACGCTGCGCTGCATGGTTTTCGCTCCCGGGAAGAAGAGGGCTGGTGGGACGGTTTCACTACGGTGGGGCAAGTACGAGTCAGTGTAACCGCCGAGTCGCCCC
>JBBQPD010001008.1:0-2661 GCA_038331535.1 Gemmatales bacterium
CGCACCGCCGGTCTCTCCGCCCTGTTGCTGCTCATCAACGTCGCCGCCGCCCAGACGCCAGCCGAGCTGAAGGGCCATACCGCCCTCGTGTACAACGTGGCGTTCAGCCCCGACGGCAAGTATCTCGCGACGGCCGGCTTCGACAATCAAGTCAAGCTCTGGGACTTCGCCGCCGGCAAGGAGTTCAAAGCCCTCAACGGGCACACCGGCCCCGTCTACTCCGTGGCGTTCAACAACGACGGTACGGTCCTCGCTTCCTCAAGCCAGGACGCGACGATTCGTCTCTGGAAAGTCGCCGAAGGCAAACAGCTCTTCGAGATGAAGGGCCACGCCGGCATCGTGGATAGCGTCGCCTTTAGTCCCGATGGAAAGGCGCTGGCCTCCGGCGGCGCCGACAAGTCGGTGCGGCTCTGGAACCCGGCCGACGGCAAGGAAGTGAAGAACCTCGGCATGCACGCCAATTCGGTGTACAGCGTCGCCTTCAGCCCCGACGGCAAGCAGCTCGTCTCGGCGAGCGCCGACGGCACCGTGAAAGTGTGGGACGTGCCCGGCCAGAAGGAATTGAAGACGCTCAAGGTCGCGGTCGTCGTCGATCCGAAGGTCACGGTCGTGGTCGCTCCCGCCGCCGTGACCGGGGCGTTATTCACGCCGGACGGCAAGCAGGTGGTCGCCATCGGGCACGACCGTTTCGTGCGCCTCTACGACGCGGCCGCCGGCACCGAGGTGAAGAAACTCGGACCGACGGAAGACGACTTGTATGGCGTGGCCTTCTCGCGCGACGGCAAGCTGCTGGCGACGAGTGGCTACGCGGGCCACGTCAAGGTGTGGAACCTGGCCGAAGGCAAGACGACGATGGCGAAGAAGTTGAAGGCGTTCGGCGCGTACTGCGTGACGTTCACACCGGACGGCAAGGCGCTGGTGACGGGGCACGATAATGGCACGTGCTATGTGACGCCAGTCGCGCCGTGAGAGCCTGCCGCGTGTTTACGTTTCGCGCGGATCGCGCGGATCGCGCGAAACGTAAACAACTTATTGCCCATTCGGCAGCCAGCGCGGCTTGCCGATGGCGGCGCCGCTATCCTCTGACGGGCGGTAACCCACCGGAACCGACCGACCCGTGTTCGGTTGCTGCACAACCGCATTACTGACAGGTTCGGCCGGCGGCTTCGGTTCGCGCCAGGTGACGCTCGCTGGCTCGTAGGAAGTCGGTTTGCCATCGACCGGCTTCTTGCTGATGAGCAGCGGATCGGGCGGCTGCTTGCCGTTGACCGCCGTCTTATGATGCTGACAGCCGATTCCGCCCACGATCAGGGCCATCACGCTGAACTGCCAGATTTTGCGCCGCATGACTCGCCTCACGTCTCGGGGTGCGGTTTCACCGTTTCCTGCCAGCAAAACTCTACACCGCCCTTCTGGCTTCGGCGATTCCAAGCTGGGGACTTCAACGGAATTGGACGCTTGCAGCGCTCCGCGAGCCGATGGAAGTGGTAGACCCGGAAGAACTGGCACACACTGCAATCACCCGCACTGCGCCCGCCAGCGCAGCCAGTGATCGACTAACACCAACGCCAGCATCGCCTCGCCCATCGGCACGAAGCGCGGCAGCAGGCACGGATCGTGGCGGCCGCGCGTCGAAATCTCCGTCGGCTCGGCGTCGCGCGTCACGGTCGACTGCGGCTTCGACAGGCTGCTCGTCGGCTTGATCGCGACGCGGCAGACGATCGGCTCGCCGCTGCTGATGCCGCCCAACATGCCGCCGTGCCGGTTCGTCGCCGTGCCGATGTTGAGGGGCCGATCCTCGTTACGCACAAAGACGTCGTTGTTCTCACTGCCGCGCATGATCGCCACACCAAAGCCGGCGCCGTACTCGAACGCCGTAACCGCCGGCAGCGAGAGCAGCGCCTTCGCGAGGTCCGCCTTGAGCTTGTCGAACACCGGCTCGCCCAACCCCGCCGGCACCCCCGACGCCACCAGTTCGCTGACGCCGCCGATGGAGTCCTGGTCCTTGCGCACCTCTTCGATCAGCGCGATCATCCGTGCCGCCGCCGCGGGGTCGGGACAGCGCACCGGCGTCGCCTCGACTTGCTCCAGCGTCACCGCCGTCGGGTCGGTAATGTCGGCGACGACGGAGCCGACCTGCTTGACGTAACCGAGGATGCGGACGCCAATTTGGGCCAGCAGCTTCTTGGCGACGGCGCCGGCGGCGACGCGGCAGACCGTCTCGCGGGCGCTGGACCGGCCGCCGCCGCGATAGTCGCGCAGGCCGTACTTGGCGTCAAAGGTGAAGTCGGCGTGGCCCGGCCGATACTTGTTTTTGATGTCGGTATAGTCGCTGCTGTGCTGATCAGAATTGCGGAACAGGATGCCGAGCGACGTGCCGTCGGTGACGCCCTCGAAGACGCCGGACCAGATTTCTGGCACGTCTTCTTCTTTGCGTTGCGTGACGATTTTGGATTGGCCGGGCCGACGGCGGCGCAAATCGGGGAGAAGGTCGTCTTCGCACAGCGGCAGACCGGGGGGACAGCCGTCGATGATGCAGAGATAACCGGGGCCGTGGCTGACCCCGGCGGTGGTAACGCGAAAGAGTTCGCCGAAGGAGTTGCCTGGCATGACGCGGCTCATGGAGAACTTACGAGCCGCGACCCGCAGGGGGCCCCCCGC
>JBBQPD010001009.1:0-2661 GCA_038331535.1 Gemmatales bacterium
CGGGTGGGCGGCGCATGACACCCTCGCTACTCATAAACCGCCGCGCACGACGTACCCGGGCATGAAACCCGCTTACTTCGTGCGCGGCTCCTGAACTGGCAATCAGGGCGGGAGAGTTAACAGAGGGGCGGCGAGGATTCAAGGCGAGTCCGTCAATCCGACCGGCGGTCGCTCACTCGGAGTAGCCGATTTGCCCCAGCAGTTCGGGAGTCAGAACGAACGGACTGCGCGGAATGGAGTCGAGTCGGAATAGTGGCAGCAGGGCGGCCGCCGTCATAGGCCGGATCTTATCGGTCCAACCGCACGACCACGCCAGAAAACCCAGAACGGCTTCCGCGTTGACTCCTGCCGTGCGCAGCATCGAAAGCCGGGTGTCACCGTGTCGTTTGGCTAATCGGCGGCCGTCGGGTCCGACGACGAGCGGAACGTGAGAAAAATGCGGCGGCGTTAATCCCAGGGCGTTGTACAGCAACAACTGACGCGGCGTGGACGGCACCAGGTCGTCGCCGCGTACGACTTCGGTCACCCCCTGAGCGGCGTCGTCCACCACCACCGCGAGTTGGTAAGCGGGGGTGGCCGGGGTGTCGCCGCGCGGGGCTTTCCACACCACGAAGTCGCCTCCCAGCATTTTCAGGTCGAGATGAATGGAGCCGATGAAGCGGTCGATGAAAGCCGGCGTTGTCTCCGGAACGCGGAACCGCCAGCAGTAGGGCCGATCACCGAGGGCTAGCTGATCGGCCGCTCGACGGCCGGCGCAGGTGCCGGGGTAAACCGGCCCTTCCTGGTCGGCGTGCGGGGCGCTCGCCGCGCGCTCCACGTCTGACCGGGTGCAGGTGCAAGGATAAACTCGCTCCTCCTGGCACAGGCGCGCCAGGGCGGCTTCGTACAGCGCTAACCGCTGCGTCTGGTAGATCGGTCCCGCATCCCAATCGAGGCCGAGCCAGCGGAGGTCGATACACGCCTGCTCCGCCGCGCCGGTCTTGACGCGCGGCGAATCGACGTCTTCGATGCGCAACGCCACGCGCCCACCGGCGGAACGGGCCGATAGCCAGGCGATCAGGTAGGTGCGGGCGTTGCCGACGTGCTGTGCCCCGGTCGGCGACGGAGCCAGGCGGCCGACGACGGCAGGATCATTTCTTGGCATCGGTCCGGATGAAATCGAGGACTTTCTTGAATACCTTGTCGTCCGTCTTCGCGAGGCTGATGAGGATTTGGATGTGATCGCTGCCCGCAATTTCCATCGTCTCTGCCCGGTCTTCCTTGTCCTTCAGCGCGGTGCAGAACGCCTCGGAGGTGACCTTACCGCAGCCGGGAAAATCCTTGTCGGCATAGAGAATCAGAAACGGCGGCAGACCGGCCCGGACCTGTCGAATCGGCGACGCCATCTTGTGCTCGTCGGCGTCGGTGCCGAACACGTCGGGCATGAAACGAGCCGAAATGTCGTAAACGCCGCTGACCGGGATTGCGCCGCGAATGTCTTTGGTGGCAAGGCCTTCTGCCTTCAGATACTGTTCGTTCGTCGCCAGCAGCGCGACGAGGTGGCCGCCGGCCGAGTGCCCGCTGATGTAAATCCGATCCGGGCGGCCGCTGTGCTTCGCGATGTTCTTGTGCGTCCAGGCGAAGGCGCGGGCCACGTCCTTGATGTGTTCGGGCGACTTCACGCCGGGACTGAGGCGATAGTTGATTACGACCGTGCCGACGCCAGCGGCGGCGAAGTGCTTGCCGATGTTGCTGTAGATGCCGAATTGACTCTTGTCGCCCATCTTCCAGGCGCCGCCGTGAACGAAGAAGAGGACCGGGTAATCCTTCAAGCCTTTGGGCAGAAACAGATCGAGCTTGTGCTTGACGGGATGGGCGTTTTCCCCTTCGTAGTAGGGAACGTCCTTCTGAATCTCCACCTCGTAGGTAGGGGTGGGGTCTTCGGCGCGTGCGGAGGACGCGAACACGAAGACGGCCGTCAGGGCGAGAGGGAGGAGAGAGCGACGACTTGGTGAAGGGGGTGTTTGGGGCAAGGATGCGGAGCGCATGGTGGGGTTCCCGTTCAAGGTTGTTCGTTCCGACTCGTGGACTATCGGGACCGACGAAGATACTACCGCGCCGAGGGCGGCTGGGTTTCTCGAGAGGCACACGCTATCGACCAAGAGGGCTGGACATATCTCTGCTGCAGAAGTTATGAGGCGCCGCTTGCCGTGAGTGGCGAAGCGAGGCGAGGAACTGCGTGATGCTGCCCCGTCGATTCATAGTCGGTTTGCTGATCGTGCTGGCGTTGTCGCCGGCAGGGCAGGTGCGCGCGGCCGATATGCCCGCGTGGCTGCCGCGCTACGATCTGAAGATGGACATGGACTTCGCGCACAACTCGATCCAGCTCAGCATGCGCGCGACCTGGACGAACCCGCACACGGTCGCGGCGCGCGAGCTGGTCTTTAACGCTCATTCGCGTTACGTCGTGCCGGAGAAAGAGATTGGGCTCTCCGCGAAGACGCTTGAAATCTTCCGCGTCTATCCGAGTGAGGGGATGGGCGAGACAGAGCCGGCCCTCCAGGTCGCGGCGGCGACACTTATCGATGCCTCCGGTCCCGGCAAGGACGCCTCCCTGGCCTTTCGCTTTGAAGGCGACACCAAGACGGCGCTGGTCCTGCCGCTGCCCTATGAAGTGAAGCC
>JBBQPD010001010.1:0-2643 GCA_038331535.1 Gemmatales bacterium
ACTCGGAGGCGACTCGAGTCGCAAGATGTGTCAGCCGCCCGGTCGGCTCTACGCGCAGGAGAAGATCGTGGTGACACTCGCCGCGCTGCCGACGGCGTCGCGCATTTCACTGACCGGCGGGTGGTTGCCACAGCTCGACCTTGTTGCCCTCGGGATCGATGACCCAGGCAAACTTGCCGTACTCGGAGTCATCGATCTTGTCGAGGACGTTGCAGCCTTCTGCTTTGAGCGCCGCGACCAACCCGTGAAGGTCTTCGACGCGGTAGTTGACCATGAACGAGGCTTTGCTCGGCGCGAACTGGTCGCTCTCCTCGCGAGCGATGGACCAGACGGTCGTTCCGCCCGCGGGCTTGCCGTCCGCGTCGGCCCAGGAGAACGAGGTGCCGCCCCACGACTGGACGTCGATCCCGAGATGACGCTTGTACCAAGCCTGCAGAGCAGGTGCGTCCTTGGCCTTGAAGAAGATGCCGCCGATGCCAGTGACTCGCTTCATGTGACCTCCGAGGTTAGCCAGCCGCGAACCTTCCACGCAAGCGCTCGAGGTGCGAGACGATCCCGGCACGACGCTGGCGCTGGCGGCGATGCGACCCCCGCGCACCGTCAGCACCTTTTCGGTGTGGCGCTCGCAACGCGAGATGATCGACAGGGTCCGTGGCGGGACACCGTCGTTGGCTCGGAACGCCATTCCGCGGCGATGGACGAACGAAACCGAAAAGACTGGGGACCAACGGAAAGGGACCCTGCGACGGTCATGACGTCAATCCGTATCGGTGAGACAGCCCACCCACCCGGTCGTTGTCCCATGGGGAAGGAGGCAGAAGCACCAATCCCACGCCACGCCGTAGAACCAACTCGTGAAGAGCTGATTGTTGTGGCTCTTGCAGGCCAGACAGCCCGCCGCGCTCCCGGGTTCCAAGCTGAAGACGCTGTACGGAAACACGGGGCCAAACGTTCTCCGCACGGCCTCCACTTCTGAAGGAGGCGCGTCGATCAACTCCCGAGAGTAGGCTCCCAGCCGATCCGTCGCCGCACGCGCGAGGACGCCCGCGAAGTCGCAGGTCACGTCCACCATCCGGCAGTGTTCGTGGATGGGTTCGATCTTGAAGGCGGGATCGTACAGGTCCTTGAACGACTCCTGGAGGAAGCGGTGACAGGCCGGTTCGCTCACGACGTTCCCGAGGATGCGACGGGCCTCGGACGGAGAGACGACAGGCACCGCGTCGAGGGTGAACCACTGCCAGTTGAACCGAAAGTTCGACGAGCGTCGGATCCGCGCGGCGAGACCCTCCAATGACACCGGGGCGGCACCTTCGAGAATCGGAATCATTTCGTCAACGGGACGTGCGGTCGACGCCGCACCTCGGACGGCCGACGTCGCTCAAGGACCACGCGGCGCCCGCCCGCAAGACGACAATGAATGGGCTGTCGAAATGAAGAATCGCGGAGACGTCGACTTCGGTGTAGACCGCCGGTCCCGCGAGAAGGCCTCCCCCACTGGCTCCTCGGCCGCCTCGACGAGCGCTCCGGCAAGATCACCGGGGCTTCGTTTCGGTCCGACGAGTGTTAACGATGTCCCCGGACACCTGTAAAGGATCTTCCCGGTTGCTCACGCTGCGGCGGCGGTGTCGGCAGGGGAGGCGTTCCGAACGGTGACGACCATCCCGACTTCAAGAAGATCGCGAAGCAGTTGCTCGCTCTCGGCCTCGTCCTGATCGAAGCGTACGCCGAGAGCGACGCCCGCAACGCCTGGCGAGTAGTCGATGAACTCTACCGCACGAACGGCGATCGGCATGGTCAGAGCGTCGCCATGAAGTGGCCAGAGGATCTCCATGCCGCGTTTCACCACGCCGTCGACGATCTCTCCGCACACGAAGGCGCCGGGACGGCCCTGCACCTTGAGCAGGCCGCTCACCCGAAAATGTGCTTCACCCGGGGAGAGCATCGCTGTCTGTCCAACGACGTGGTGTTCAGCTGCGGGGCGCAGCCCCGTCAGCTGCAACACTTGGTTAGCCATTGGTTAGGCATCAGCGTCGAGTGCCTCGATGCGGAATCCGACGTACTCACCGATGACGCACGGATCCTGCGTGTGGAGTGCTCGCTCCTCGACCAGGATGCCGCACTCGATTCGCACCGGGTCGATCGACGAGATTCGCCCGAGGGCAAGATAGGACACCCCGCCGAGCGGTTCGAGGCCGATTCGGCGATCGGGATTCGCTGCGAAGATCTTCTCCCAAGGCCAGGACTCATCGAGCTCCGCGGAGAGGTGGATGTCGAACTCCCCACCTATGGTGGGCGCATGAGCTGCCGACCAACTGAATCCGTCCCTCACTCGGTACTCTCGACCCTCGATCTTGAGGACCGCCTCGTGCCCGGGACCTGTCGTCTGAAGTAACGTTGCCCGCATACGTGCACCCTGTATGGCTAACGATCCGCCGTTCAGCGGCGGCGCCGAACGGACGCGGAACCGTACCACGGCCGCGCGAAGCGGCACGGCCTCCTGCCAGCGGACCGCGCAGGCGCCGTCCGCTGCAACGGCTTGTTAGCCGTCGGACCTCGCGCTACCCTGACGCTATGCGGACCTTCACAGCGGTCATCGAGCGGGACCCCGACACGGGGCTGTTCGTCGGCTACGTTCCAGGGTGG
>JBBQPD010001011.1:0-2637 GCA_038331535.1 Gemmatales bacterium
CCGCGTTAAACTGGGGATCGGCACCGCCCATTCGCGGGGCCATCGCCATGTCGTCTGCTGCCATTCTTTGTGACGTCTGCGTTTCCGGCGCCCAGTTCAGGAAGAGGACGGCGACGAAGACCGTGCAGGCCGTCATGCCGAGATAGTAGGGCACGGCCTGACGTGGAGCCCGGGCCAGGGCGAGGAAGAAGCAGACGAAGACCAGCACGGCGAGAACGGCCGTCAGGGCCGGGAACAGCGTCGTGCGCACTTCGTCCCAATTCTTTTGATAGGTGGCGAGCGTGGCGACGGCGGACTTGTACTCGTCGTTCGTCCGCGCCGACTCGACCGTCTGGCCAGCTTGCTCGTACTTGACGGCGAGGGCGTCGATCTGCTGGTTAAACTCCTCGCGGACCTTGTCGATCTCTTCGCTGGCGAAATCGCGCGTCAGCGGCGCCGACTGGCCGCTCAACACCAGCAAGCGGTCCGCTTCCTGCACGTCGACCGGATCCTTCAGGTTCTTGCGGAACTTGGCCGGATCCTGCTCGGCGAAGCGGCGCCAACCCTGGGTGCCCAGCAGCAGGTCGAGCGCCTCGATGGCCCGCGGATGCGGTCCCAGCAGGAAGTCGGCGTACTCCAGATCCTCGGAGCGGCGCACTTCGGTGGTCAGCAGGAAGTGTGTTGGCATGGTGCGAGCCGTCTTCTCGTCGGCCATCGCCAGGACGCTCTTGTCCACGACCGCGATCATCACCACGGCAGCGGCCGGGCGATCCTTCTCGTCAAACGCCTCGACAGTCAACTTTGCCGGCTGGCCGGGGACATAGTTCGAGCGGTCCGGCCGCAGGGCGACGCGCAACTTTTCGACCGGCTGGCGATAGATGAGCCGCTCGGCCACTGGCTTCAGCTCGCGGCGGTTGGCGTTGGCGGGCGTCTCCTCGAACACCGTGACGCGACAGACGCCGCCGTCGCCGCTCGTCGGCTTGAGAACGGCTTCGGTCTGACCCTTTTCCAGATGCACCGAGTCGAGCAGCCGGCCGCGGCAGTAGGCGCCGATCATGAGGTTGCGCGGCTTGCTGGCGCGGACGGTGACGCGGATCGGCTGCCCCGCCGCGACAACGCCTTCCGGCGCGGTCAGGATCACGCCGTCTGTCTGCACGGCGGGCAGTTCGTGCCGGTCGGCGATGCCAAGCGGCGAATCGACCTGCACCGCATACTTGCTGCCAGCCTTCGGCGTGAACTCGAAGCGACCCATGCCCTGGTTGACGCCCGGTTCCTTATCGTCGGCCAGCGTTTGCAGCGCCACGTCGAGCGGCTTGCCGTCTTCAAACAGACGGCCGCGCAGGTCGGCGGGCTTGCCGAGCGTCGTCCGTACCTGGAAGTAGACGCGATTCGGCAGCCCGGCAACGAGGTCGCCGCCTTCGGGGAAGAACTCGAGTTGCAGCTTCTTCAGCACGAGCGGGATGGACCGTGGCATCGTTTCGACTACGGTGCCGTCGCTGAATACCACGGACAGAGTGGCCTGGCCTTTTTCGATGGCCGCGGGCAGCTTGAAACGCACGGTGACCGTGCCCTGATCGTCGGTCTGCATGAGCAGTGGTTTGTCACTCGGCTTGCCGTCGGCGCCGTAGGTCTTGCCGTCGATGAGCACCATCGCCTCGACGCGGGCGTTCTTCACCGGCCCGTTGACGCCGTTCGCCTTGCACAGCGCCTGTACTTCGTCGCCGACGCCGTAGGTCTTGCGGTTGAAGTCGAGTTCCTTGTTCAGCACGTGCTTCTGATATTTGTTGACGATGAAGCGCCGTTCCTGCCGCGGGAAACGTCCGGCGGCGTCCTCGACGCTCAGGACGTATTCACCGCCGGGAGCGGCGCCGCTGAGCATGAGGGAGCCGGAGCCGATGCCGTGGACTGGCTTGCCGTCGGGACCGTTGACGCGGGCAAGAGTCTTCGTGGCGGGGTCGCCGGCCAGCAGGGCGGTCGATCCCTCGGCGATGACCTGATCGCGCACTTCCGTGTTGCTGATCTTGTAGACGAGGTGGAAGTCTTCCGCAGTCGGCCGCAGGGTGCCGCGGTCGAGCGTCAGCGAGCGGAAATAGACCGTCTCGCCGGGCTGGTACATCGGCTTGTCGGTGGCGAGGTGCGTGACGTAGGCGGTGTGGGCCAGTGCCAGCGTCTCGCTCAACTCTGTCTGAGCGCCGGCGTCGCGCTTGGCGTGGACGCGCAGCGTGGGGACGCAACCGGGATGGAGCGGCAAGTCGGCCGGTAGCGTGAGGCGATAGGCGCCCGCCTTGCGGCGGCCTTGCTCTTCGACGGGGACGACAGGAATGTGAGTTTCCGGTCCATCGGCCTCCGTCTTGACAGAAATTTCGATCTCGGCGTCGGCCGGCTGGTTGTTGAGGTTGTACGTCTGAATCTGGTATTCGGTCGGCGCGCCGGACTGGACGCTGCCGGGGCCGGTGACGACGAGCTTGAGCTGACGGTCGCGCTGGGAATTGACGACCTCGTTGATCTTCTGTTCGCGCAGCATCGGAATCTGCCGCAGGTCAGCGGCGACCCGATTCATCTTCTCCGATTCCGCGGTGATCCTGGCCTGGGCCTGCTCCTCGGCGCGGCGCGCGTCGGCGTAGCGGTAGGCGGTGCGGCCGATGAGCGCGCCGGGTA
>JBBQPD010001012.1:0-2635 GCA_038331535.1 Gemmatales bacterium
CAGGTATCCGCACTTGACGGCGAACTCCAACCAAGTCTGACTCTCCGCGGCCTCGGTTTCGGAATCGCTCAATTTACTGATGAAGGCAGCCCTGTATCGTCGTTTCCGCCAAGCCTCCGCCAAGTTGGCACACACCGACCGCGAGCATCGCCTTATCTGGTCTGTCAACGAATAGGTTTCTTCCTTCGGAAACGCCTTCGATAAGGTGAAGATCTTCATCGCAGCCTCGAAAGCCTTTCGATAAACCTCCAGGTCGCGGTGTCCTTGGATCTTCGCCATGGGCCAACCCTTTACGGTGTCCCTGTCACCCTGTCACCCTGTCACCCTGTCACCCTGTCACCCTGTCACCTTGTCACCCTGCCATCGCCCGCCGGCCCGCGCAGATCCTTCAGCGCGTCGAGCAACTGATCGACGCGGAATGGCTTGTAGAGGACGTGTTGCAAACCGTCGCGGCGGGCGTTGACGAGGGAGTGGGTGGCGTCGTAGCCGAAGGCCGTCATCAGAATGACGCGGGCCTGCGGCTGGGCCTGGCGGACCTGGCTGAAGAACTCGTAGCCGTTCATGTCCGGCAGGCGAATGTCGGCCAGAACGGCGTCGTAGGTGCTGAGGCGGGCCATGGTCAGCGCCTCGCGGCCGTCGCGGGCGGTCTCGACCACGCAGCCCCAGCGGCCGAGCAGGCTGTGCGCCGATCGGCGCGTGCGGTCGTCGCTGTCGGCCACCAGCACGCGCACGCCCTTGAGCTGCGGTGCCTGTGCCGGAGAGGAAGATGTCGGGCCAAGACCCGACCGGGCCGGCGCCAGATCCTCGCCGACTTTCTGAATGCACTGCTTGACCGTGCGGGCGGCGGCGAGGACCTGCCGTAGTTTGTTGCCCATGTCGGGGTCGTGGCCGACGTAGCGGTCCAGCAGCGACGTGGCGGCGGCGAGGATGTCGTCCACCGGCAAGGCTACTTCGCGGCTGACGGCTTCCAGCGATTGCGTCGCCGTGCTGCTTTTCTCCGCCGACAAAAGTTCCAGCGTATGCAGAGCCTCGGCCACATCGCGGCAAAAAAGCTCGGCGTACTGCAAATCCGATTCGCCGAAAGCGTTGGGCTGTTCGCTCTCGACGTTGAAGGTGCCGATCACCTGATCGCGATAGCGCAGCGGCACGGTCAGCGAGCTGCGTGCCCCCGCGGCGCCGGGCAGGTAGAGCGGGTCAAGGGTGGTGTCGCGGCACAGGTAACTCCGGCCCGTGGCGGCGACGAAACCGGTCACACCAAAGTGCTCGGCGAACGGCAGCAGCTCGCGCGCGGCGGCCTCCGTCGTCATGCCCTCCTGGATGAGCGGCGCCAGCCGGCCCGTCTGACGGTCGAGGATGCGCAGCTCGATCGTCTCGTAATGAAGCAATTCTCGCGTGAAACGGCGGATGTTGAGCTTGAGGTGTTCGACGCGCTCGGCCACGCTCATGTCGGCGAGCTGCTCGGGCGCGAGGGCAGTCAGCTCCCGGCCGGCCTGGTGCAGGGTGTCGAGCTGCTGCTGTTGCCGTACCTCGGCGGTCACATCGCGGCCGACGGCGACCAGCAGCGGCAGGCCCTTGCCCCCATCGTGGACCGGCGTGACGTGCAGGTCGAGGTAGCGGTCGCCGCGACAGTGCAGCCGAGCGGTGGCCGCCGATGCCTGCTCGCCCTCCTTCGCCGACTCGATGCGGCGCGTCAGGGCGGAATGGAAGGGACAGAATTCGGAATCCTCGGCGCGGCTCGCGCCGAGCGCTTCGTAGAAACCGCGGCCGACCGCCGGCCCGCCGCACCAGGAGTCGAAGGCCGGGTTGGACCAGCGGACGTGCAGATCGAAATCGACCAGGGCGACGCCATCGGTCAACGTGTCGAGGATGCGCTCGGACTGGATCGAGCCGCGCACCGCGCGCATGAGCGAGACGTCGGCGGGATTGGCGAGGACGACGTCGAACGACTCGCGGCGGAGAAGCTCAAGGCCCGCGGCCCAGGAGTCGGCCCGCACCAGCTCGCCGTCGGCCGCGAACAGACGCAGCTGCTCGGCGCCGGCGCTGTCGGCGTCGCCGAGGACCAGGATGCGCGGTCGTTGCGCCACGGAAACCTCATGTCTGTCCGGTGGTTAGCTGCGAGCATTATAAGATTGACAGAGGACCGGCACAAGTTGCCGCTTGCGGCTTAGCGGTAAAACGTCGCGAAGCCGCAAGCGGAAATCGGAAGGAATCACTCGATGCCGACGACGGCCCTGCTCCTGATCGCTCACGGCAGCCGCCACGCGGACGCCAACGCGGACTTGGTTCACGTGGCGGAGGGGCTGCGCGCGCGCGGCTATCCGATCGTGGAGGCGTCGTATTTGGAATTGGCCGAGCCGAACATCGAGGGCGGCGGCGTCCGCTGCGTGGAACAGGGCGCGGGAAAGGTGCTCCTGCTGCCTTACTTTCTCTCGGCGGGGGTTCACGTTCGCCGCGACCTGACGGCGGCGCGCGACCGGCTGGCCGCACGCTTCCCCGCGGTGGTGTTTCGTCTGGCGGAGCCGCTGGGGCGACATCCGTTGTTGATTGACATTCTGGCGGAACGGGCACGGGAAGGTGACGATTATTACCTCGGCGAGAAAAACCCTCACGAGCCGCGACCGTCAGGGAGCGCTCC
>JBBQPD010001013.1:0-2632 GCA_038331535.1 Gemmatales bacterium
CTCAAGCTTTCGTGCCGGGGTATGTCCGGTTGGTTTCAATCTCTACGATTCTGTCAGCGCCGCGGAAACAGGGATCGAAAAACTGCAAGCAGCCGCAGGTGCCAAGAATTGGGTAGCGTATCGGTGCCGGTGAGAAACTGACGACGGCGGGCCAACGCCAAACCGCGCCTTTGTCATCGGAAAGTTCCAGTTGCACGTCTCCGAATCGGAGGGGATAGGTTTGCCCTCGCCAGCGAACGACATGGCCGGTGGCCGGCCGCAGCGGAACGCCAAGAACTGTGGCCAGACCCAGTGCTAATACGGTATCGTCCGCGCAAGGATCGAAGACGGCGCGCGCGAAGAAGCGGGACCGCCCTCCAGGTCCGACGACTCGAACGGGCACAAGCGGTCGCCAACGTACCGTGGCTCCGGAAGGAAGTGACGGCGGCGCCGGTCCCGTGAGCGGTTCGTCCTGATAGGGGAACGAGAGCATCAAGCAGTCTCCGGCGCGGTCACGAAGCTCGCGTCGGTATCGATGAATTCCAGTGCCACGGATTCCGGATCCTCACCCCGCGCCACAAGGACAGAGTCAAGTTCGACGAAGTCGGGCGCGCTCGCGATGATCTGCCTGCCATCCAAGCTGAAAGCGATCCACTGGCCGTGATACTTGGCTAATTCGGCCGCGGGAAATGCCGAGCGATTTTCTCGGAACTGGCGTGTATCCATGTGACTACTCACCCGATCGTAAGCGTGGAGGATGTCTAACGAGTTCGTGCCTTCCTTCAGTGTATCACTCCTCCTGATTAATCTGCGAGTAAGGCATCGACACAAAGACTACCACGATTTTTCACCGCAGGCCCAAGTCGGATCATAAAACAGAGTCAAACCTGCACGCTTCTGGTGCGAGGCTGCTTGGACAGTTTGTGCGACGGCGCTGAGCCATGCCGTGAAACGGAATTACGAACCGATGACGACCCCTCCTGAAACCTTCGATTTCATCGTGATCGGCGCCGGTTCCGCCGGCTGTGTCGTCGCGGCACGGCTGTCGGAGAACCCCGACGTGCGCGTGCTGCTGCTGGAAGCCGGCGGCACCGACCAGCACGCCGCTGTCGCCGATCCGACGCAGTGGCCGACGCTGTTTCCCGGGCCGCTCGACTGGGGTTATTGCACCGTCCCCCAGCGCCACGCCGCCAACCGCGTCATCCACCTGCCGCGCGGCAAAATGCTGGGCGGATGTCATAGCCATAACGCCAACGCCTGGGTCCACGGCCATCCGGCCGACTTCGACAACTGGGCCTACCAGGGCAACCCCGGCTGGGACTACCAGAGCGTTATGCCCCTCTTCAAGAAGATCGAAGATTACGCCGGAGGGGCCAGCGACTTCCGCGGCGTCGGCGGCCCGCTCCACATGGAATTGCCGCAGAATCCCAATCCGATTGCTCGTGCCTTCATCGAAGCCGGCCGCGAGATCGGGCTGCCGGTCGTCGAGGACAACAATGCGGCCAGCATGGAAGGCGTCAGCTACTTCAACCTCACGATCAAGAACGGCCAGCGGAACAGCGTCGCACAAGCCTACCTCCGCCCCGCGCTGACCAGGCCCAACCTGACCGTCCGAACGCATGCCGAAACGCAGCGCCTGCTCTTCGAGGGGCAGCGCTGCCGGGGCGTCGAGTATGTGCTGCCTGACGGATTGCGAAGGGCCCATGCCGATCGGGAGGTGATACTCTGTGCCGGCGCCTTCGGTTCCCCGCGGCTGCTGCTTCTCTCCGGCATCGGTCCGGAGGCGGAGTTGAGGGCGCTCGGCATTCCCGTCGTCGCACCGTTGCCGGGCGTCGGCCGCAACCTGCAAGACCACGTCCTCCTCGGCGGCATCCTCTACGAGGTGTGGGGGGACTTGCCGGCACCGCACAACAACGGCGCCGAGTGTACGCTCTGGTGGAAGTCCGACCCGAAGCTGTTCGTTCCCGACATTCAGCCCGTGCTTGTCGAGTTCCCCTTTATCACGCAGGAACTCGCCGCCGGCGTGCCGCAAAACTGCTACACGATCGCACCGTCGCTCGTCCGCCCGGCGAGCCGCGGCCACGTGAAGCTCACCTCGCGCGACCCCGCCGCCGTCCTCGAAATTGACACGAACTACCTGGCCTGCGACGCTGACATTCAAGCCTTGCTGATGACAATCGATCTTTGCAGGGAGATGGGCGCCGCCCACGCCTTCGACGATTGGCGGAAGCGAGAAGTATTGCCGGGCGCACGCGACCGCGCCGGCATGATCGAGTTCGTGCGTCTGAGCGCGAGCACCTACTTCCACCCCGCCGGCACCTGCAAGATGGGGATTGATGAGCTGTCGGTCGTCGATCCGCACTTGCGCGTTCACGGCGTGAGCAGCCTGCGCGTCGCCGACGCCTCGATCATGCCGGCGGTCACCACGGGTAACACCAACGCTCCCTCGGTGATGATCGGTGAAAAGGTCGCGTTACTCCTTCAAGCAGAGGAGCCGCGCACGAAGTAAGCGGGCGCTGATCCGCTTACCACAGGAGCCGCGCAAGAAATAAGCGGGCCGGGCCTCCGGAGACCCCACTGGCCGCGCCGGGGGTAAGAAGGGCGGGACGAGCGGGACCGAGCGCGCAGGGGAGGAAGGAGGGCGACGGGGGGG
>JBBQPD010001014.1:0-2631 GCA_038331535.1 Gemmatales bacterium
GTCAACGGCGCGCAGATTCCCGTCTGGATCGCCGACTATGTTCTGGCGAGTTACGGCACCGGGGCGATCATGGCCGTCCCGGCGCATGACCTGCGCGACTGGGAGTTCGCGCGTACCTTCAACCTGCCGATCATTCCCGTCGTGCAACCGCCCACCGGCTGGAAGCCGGACAAGGAGGAAGCCGCGCTCGCTTACGAAGAGGGCGGCAGCCAGCACGTGCCGTTCGCCGGTGAGGGCAAGGCGATCAACTCGGGGCCGTATGACGGCCTGTCGACGGCGGAGTTCAAGAAGAAGATCACCGCTTGGCTGGAAGAAAACGGGCTGGGCACAAAGAAGATCAATTACAAGCTGCGCGACTGGCTGTTCAGCCGCCAGCGCTACTGGGGCGAGCCGTTCCCGATCCTGCATGAACTCGATGACAAGGGCAACCCCACCGGCGCCATCGAACCGCTGTCGCCGGAGGAATTGCCGCTGTGCCTGCCGGAGATGGAAGACTACAAACCAAGCGGCAAGCCCGAACCGCCGCTGGGAAAGGCCACGGAGTGGGTCAACGTCACGCGCAACGGTAAGCGCTATCGGCGCGAGACGAACACGATGCCGCAGTGGGCCGGCTCCTGTTGGTACTACATCCGCTATCTCGACGCGCGAAACGATAAATCGTTTTGCGATCCGCAAAAGGCCAAGTACTGGCTCCCCGTGGACCTCTATGTCGGCGGCGCGGAACACGCGGTTCTGCACCTCCTCTACTCGCGCTTCTGGCACAAGGTGCTGTACGATCGCGGCCATGTGCCCACCGTCGAGCCGTTTCAGAAGCTCGTCAACCAGGGCATGATCCTGGGCGAGATGGAGTTCACGGTCGGCGACGAGAAATTGACCGAGGAGCAGGTGGAGAAGAAGGCCGACGGCTTCGTCCTCAAGGCCGACCCGTCGGTGCGCGTCGATGCCCGCGCCTTCAAGATGTCCAAGGCGCGCGGCAACGTCATCAACCCTGACGACGTGGTCGCGAAATACGGCGCCGACAGCCTACGCCTCTACGAAATGTTCATGGGTCCGCTGGAGGCGACGAAGCCCTGGAGCATGCGCGGCGTCGAGGGCGTCTATCGCTTCCTCAGCCGCGTGTGGCGCGTGTTTATCGACGAACGCGCCGATGACATGAAGCTCGCCGACTCGGTACAGGACGTGCCGCCGGACAAGGAGACGCTGCGCAAGCTGCACCTGACGATTCAGAAGGTGACCGACGACCTGGACGGCATGCGCTTCAACACCGCCATCGCGGCGATGATGGAATACACGAACCACCTGACGCCGCTGACCGTGCGGCCGCGCTCGGCGCTGGAGCCGTTCGCGCTGCTGCTGAGTCCGTTCGCGCCGCACCTGGCCGAGGAATTGTGGCAAGCGCTCGGCCACACCGACACGCTGGCCTACGAGCCGTGGCCGAAGTACGATCCCGCGCTGACGAAGTCGGACGAGATCGAGATACCGGTGCAGATCAACGGTAAGTTGCGCACGCGCCTCACGGTGCCGGCCGGGACCGATCAGGAGGGGCTAAAGGCCGCGGCACTGGCGGACGAGCGCGTGCGCGACTCCCTGGCCGGCAACGCGCCGCGCAAGATCATCGTGGTGCCGGGGAAACTGGTGAACATCGTCGTGTAATTGCTTGACGTTTCGCGAAACGTAAACATGCCCGACCAATCTCACTTCTGGAGCCAGGCGGCGCCGCGCTACGAGGAAGAGTTCATCGACCCGTACCTGCCGGACGTGCGCAACCCGCTGCGCGCCGCCGTCGCCGCCCTGGCCGACCCGCGGCGCGGCGTCGTCGCCGACCTCGGCTGCGGCGTCGGCCCGCTGCTGCCGTTCCTGGCCGAGCACTTTCAGCGTGTCGTCGCCGTCGATTTCGCCGAGGGCATGTTGACGCGCGCCCGCGAGGCCTGTTCCGGCCTGAAGAACATCGAGTTTCAGCGCCGCGAGCTCACCGACCTGTCGGGCCTCAAGGCCCGCTTCGACGTGGCGGTCGCGGTCAATAGCCTCGTGATGCCGGACCCCGCCGACCTGGATCGTAGCCTGCATTCGATTCACGAGTCGCTGAAGCCGGACGGGCAGTTCCTGGGAATCGTGCCGGCCATCGACGCGGTCCACTACTTCACGATGCTGCTGCTCGACCGGGCCGCGGGGCGCGGCTTGCCGCCGGACAAGGCGCGCCAGAACGCGGCCCACCATGCCGAGCACGACTACTACGACTTCGCCTTCGGCGGCTTCAAATACCAGGGATTGGAGCAGCACTTCTGGCAGCCGTTCGAGGTGCGTTATCGGCTGAAGCGGGCGGGATTTCGGCGGATACGCATGACGAAGGTGCTGTTGTCGTGGTCGCAGTTCGGCCCCGCCGGCCGTGAATTGAGCGACCAGGCGCCGCCGTGGGACTGGTTCTTTCAGGCCGCGAGATAAGAGCCTGGCCCCGCCCCACCGTCCGTGGCATCAACCGCGAAGTCCGCGATCGATTGGAGCGGCTAGACGATTTCCTCGTCGGTTCCCTTTTTTCTCAGATCGGCCGGCAGTTCCTCTTCCTCGTGGGATAGGTGTTCGGCCGCGAGGTCGCGCAGGAGAAGTGTCCCGGTATACATGCCGAGCAGGGCG
>JBBQPD010001015.1:0-2628 GCA_038331535.1 Gemmatales bacterium
CGATGAGCGACCTCGATGCCACCGGCGCCGGCAAGGTGACGCGCGACGAATTGGCCGCCTGGTTTCGCCGCCTCGGCGCGGCGCCGTTCCAGGTGGCGACAGGGAGCAGCAACCGAAACGACGAGAGGGCGCTGCGCTTCCAACTCCTCCTGGCGGAGGAGGAATTAGCGCTGGCCACCGGCCGCGTCGGTCGGCGAGGCGGCAACACCGACTCCGCCAACGACGCCCTGTTCAAGCTGCTCGACACCAACGGCGACGGCAAATTGTCGAAGGAAGAACTGGCCGCCGCTCCCGCCGTCCTGCTCAAGCGCGACCGCAATGACGACGAGATGATTACTCCGGACGAGATCGTGCCGGGGACTGGCCGCGGCGGCGACGACTATGCCGCCTTCGTCCAGGTGAGGCTGGCTCGTGCGTCCATGCAGGGAAATCGGGGCGCGAGTGGGCCGTTCTGGGTGGCACATCCCGGCGCTTCCAGGTCCGAGCTGGCCCGGCGTCTCATGCAGCAGTATGGCGCCGGCAACAAGACGGGCCAGGCGGCGACGAAGCTGACGCGCAAAGACCTCGGCCTGGACGAGGCAACGTTCGCAAAGCTGGACGTGGACGGCGATGGCTTCCTCGACACCGAGGAATTGGCCCGCTTCGACCAACGGCCGCCGGACCTCGAGCTGAATGTGGACCTCGGCAAGAAAGCAGCGGTCGAGCTGGTCAAGCGCGGCGCGCCGCTGGAGGCAAACGTCCGCACCGGCCAGGGTGGCGTGCTGATGCTGGAGCTGAACGGCACCCGTCTCGACCTCAAGAGCTTCGTCGCCGCGAAGGTCGATGCCGCCCTGGCCGCGAAGCAGGAGCGCGAACAGTTCCTGGCGGAGTTCAAGCGGGCGGACCGCGACAACAACGGTTACCTCGACATGGCCGAGGCGCTGCGCAGCCCGCTCTATGGCCGGCTGTTCAAGTTGATGGACCGCGATGGCGACGGCATGCTCTTCGAGAAGGAAGTGCTCGCCTACCTCGACACTTACCAGGAGCTGACGGCCGCGGCCCGCGCCAGTTGCGCCACGGTCGGCATCACTTCGGAAGGCAAGGGCCTGTTCGAGCTGATCGACACGGACGGCGACGGACGGCTGAGCGTGCGCGAGCTGCGCAACGCCGTCAAGCTGATCGCCGAGCTGGACCGCGACGGCGACGGCCTGCTCAGCCGTACCGAGATTCCGCGCTGCACGCAGGCGACGTTCCGCATGGGGCCGGCCGCGGGTGGCGATGACTTCGTGCAGGATCGCTTTGTCGTCAGCACCGGCCGCATGATCGGTAACCGGCCGCAACCCGCGAAGCCGGTGCGCGGGCCGGAGTGGTTCCGCAAGATGGATCGCAACGGCGACGGCGACGTATCGCGCCGAGAGTTTCTCGGTACCGACGAGCAGTTCCGCGCCATCGATACCGACGGCGACGGGCTGATTAGCGTCGAGGAGGCGGAAGCGTACGAGAAGAAGATGCGCGAGAAGAAGTGAAAGGATCAGTACTGAGTACTCGGTACTGAGTACTCAGTCCGCGCGAAACGTAAATAATTCTCACGACCCCTGTCCTTCCAGCAGGCGATTCAGGCGTTCGTTCATTTCCTCCTCGGCGGCTGCGGACCACGCATAGTCGGCGGTCGGTTTGAAGCCGCCCTCGGCGGTGAACGTCGCCGTTGGCGCCGGCCGTAGCGACTGGACGCCGAGCGCCTTGCCCTTGCAGCGCAGCTCGAAAGCGGTGACGCTCGTAAGGTCGGCGACGGCGAACGTGCCGGGCGCCACCATCGTCGGCCCGTCGGTGATGAGCACTTCTTGCTCCAGCGGCGCGGGCGGCGCACCCTGGCCGTGGGCCTGGGGGATGACCTGGAACTTGCACAGGCCGCCAACGCCCTTCTCGCTGCTGCTCACCAGGAAACACGGCCCGACGCGCTCCGCCGTCTCGAGGGGCGGTAACTGCCGGGCGACACGCAACGGGCCGCCGGGCTTGGTCTGCACCACATAGCGCGTGTCCGACAGACGCAGCGACCGGCGAAACCGGCTTTGCGAGATGGCACGCGCCTTCTGCGGCTCGGCCAGGGCGCCGTCTCCCAGGAACCACGTCACCATCCACACGCCCAGCCGTCGCGGCAATTGCCGTAGCACTGCCGTCACCAGCGCCTGCCGACCGCCCAGCTGGGAGCTGGATAGTACGGCCGGCACGCGCATCTCCGGCCCGACGCCCTCGACGCGGAACTCGACCTGCAAGTCGAGGTCGAGCAGCGGCGCCAGGCTGGTCGGGCTGGTCAGCACCGCGCCGGCCAGCAGCCCGCGGCACTGCGTCGCCACGAACGTCTCGCAGGCCAGGGTGCTGTCGCCGACGCGCGCGAACAGCGTCGGCATTTGCAGACGCAGTCCCTGGAGAAAGTCGTTGCGGCTGAGGAAAGGTAGGTCGATGCGGCCCAGCGACTTGTCGCGGAACAGCAGCTCAGCGTGAGTCGGGGCGCCGGGCGGCGGGATGCGGAAGCTGACGCGATAAGCGTTGGCCGATTCGCGGCGGAGCTGCTCGGCGGGAAGAGATTCTTGACCGGAGACGCGCAGGGAGAAATCCGCTTTGCGCCGGCCGGACGACGCCGGCAGCCGC
>JBBQPD010001016.1:0-2628 GCA_038331535.1 Gemmatales bacterium
AGCGGCTTCGGCGATGAGCGTCTTGCCGGTGCCGGTCGGCGCGCAAACGAGGACGCCTTGCTCGGACGTGAACCAGGCGAGTAATGCCTCTTCCTGCACGGGGTACGGGGCGTACGGGAGTTGGAGGAGATACTGATCGGCAAGGTCGCTGCGGGATGGCATTAGGGCACCGGTGAACTATTTGCCGCAAGATGCCCCCTGTGAAGGGTCTCCACAAAGCGGACCCAGACGTCCGAGCATAGGCCTTTCGGAAGGCGCTTATGAGTGTCAATGCTCTGGCCAGAAAGTAGGAGTTCCGTGAGGCGCTGCAGATACAAGACGGCCTGTTCCGTTGCATCCTTGAGATTGTTCAATTCAGCGGCGGCGCCTTCCGGGTCTGTTTGACGAAGTTTCTCGAATGAAGCTCGATGCTCCTCCACCCAGATCAACATGGTCTGCACTCGTTCCAGTGCAAACCCTACGGCATCCACGTCTGGCCTGGATGAGTCGAGAGGGTCTTCTCCAGGCGGCAGAACTTCGTGCAGGTCCAGCATCGCGTGGGACTCCTTTGGTAACTCGGGGTGGCACGCCGATGATTGAATGCCTCAATCGATTATGACAGGACTGTGGATTCGGGAAAGACGAACTTACCACCCTCGATCGACCCGTCCGGTTTGATCCAGTAGTGCCAGCCAACTCGTTGTCCGTTCTCGTCGAGGAACACTTCGTAAACCTTCTTCGTGCCCGGATCGAATCCACGTCCCGTGGCGGGCTCTGCCTTACTTCCGAGAAACGTCCATTTGCTGGGGTCTCCATGATCCCGGATCTGCCCTGGTCCGAGATCTTCTGCAATGATTTCTGGAAGGGTCCCCACATCTGACCTCACAGACTCGCGCCGATAAGACAGCGCACGGGGGATAGGATACGCCGTCCTGCCGGAATCGCAAATTAACGCGGCTCCGGCTACCGCCGCCCGATTCGGAAAGCGGCAACAGACTCCTTGCAATCGCCCCGTTCTTGTGCATGATAGCCCGCGGGACACAAACACCCACCTTAGGAGATCCGCACATGATCGCGCTTCACCGCCGCCAATTCCTCGGCGCCGCGGCAGCCGGGGTGGCCGGCCTCGTCGCGCCGCTGCACGCCGCTGCCGACGCGCCGAAGTTCAAGCTCGGCCTCGTCACCTACAACCTCGCGGCCGCCTGGGATCTCGACACGCTGCTGAAGATTTGCAAGGACGTCGGCGTCTCGCCGGTCGAGTTCCGCACGACGCACAAGCACGGCGTCGAGCCGGCGCTGAGCAAGGACGCACGCAAGGAGGTCAAGAAGAAGTGTGCCGACGCCGGCGTCGAAATCTGGGGCTGCGGCACCATCTGCGAGTTCCACGCGCCGGAGAAGAGCGTCGTGGACAAGAACATCGAGACGTGCAAGACGTTCGTGGACCTGGTGGCGGACCTCGGCGGCCGCGGCGTGAAGGTGCGGCCGAACGGACTGCCCGACAAGGTGCCGGTCGAGAAGACGCTGGAACAGATCGGCAAGGCGCTCATCCCCTGCGGCGACGCGGCGAAGAACGCGGGCGTCGAAATCTGGGTGGAAGTGCATGGCAAGGGCACGGCCCATCCGCCGCACATGAAGACGGTCATGGAACAGTGCGGCCACAAGAGCGTCGGCCTGACGTGGAACTCGAACCCGCAGGACGTGATCGACGGTTCGGTCGCGAAGTCGTTCGCACTGTTGTGGCCGTGGATCAAGTCGTGCCACATCAACGAGCTGGAAAAGGACGTGACGGGAGTGTATCCGTACCGCGAGCTGTTCCGCCTGTTCCGCGAACACGGCTACGACCGCGCGACGATGTGCGAAGTCGGCAAAACCTATCCCGACCCCGTCGTCGGCGCCAAGGCGCTGCGCGAGTACAAAGAGTTGTCGACGAAATTATGTCAGGGTTAACCATACCGTTGGCGAGCGGGGGCCGTTAGGCCCCCGGTGAGTCACCGGGGGCCTAACGGCCCCCGCTCGCCGATTCACGAAACTATTACGCACGCCAGGGCTGCCGCTTCAGCAGCCACGCATCGTAGAGAAAGGAAGTGTTTCATGGCAGATTTCGCAGATGACATCAAAACGCTCGGCGACAAGATCGTCGCGCTCACCGTCGGCCAGGCCGTGCAGCTCGGTAATTACCTCGAAGAGGTCCACGGCATCAAGCCCGCCGCCAGCGGCGGCGGCATGATGATGGCCGCGGCACCCGCGGCTGCGGCCGAAAAGCCGGCCGAGCAGACCGAGTTCACGGTCGTGCTCGAATCGTTGGCCGACCCGGCCAAGAAGATCGGCGTCATCAAGGTCGTGCGCGAGATCGCCGGCCTGGGCCTCGCCGAGGCGAAAGCCTTCGTCGAAGGCGCGCCGAAGAACGTCAAGGAAGGCCTGCCGAAGGCCGAAGCTGAAGTCCTCAAGAAGAAGATCGAAGAGGCCGGCGGCAAGGTCGCGATCAAGTAACGCGAATCGTTCACGGAACTTTCGTTTAGAGGCTGTTCCAGAAGGTGTTGCTTTCTACGAGCCGCAACCGTTAGGGAGCGGTTTTAGCAGCGTCCCGCCAACGCTCCCTAACGGTCGCGGGGCGGGGTATGGGGCGAGAGGGCAAGAACGGGGGAGAAT
>JBBQPD010001017.1:0-2626 GCA_038331535.1 Gemmatales bacterium
GCGACCGTTTGGGAGCGCTTTTCGCGGCGTACCTCTAACGCTCCCTAACTACGAGCCGCGACCGTTAGGGAGCGCTTTTTGCGGCGTACCTCTAACGCTCCCTAACGGTCGCGGCTCGTAAATCCTACTTCTGGGACAGACTCTCAGTCCTCATTACTTTTATTTTCCCAGCACCTTGAGCAAGGCATCGCTGGCGGCGAGGCGCACTTCGGAAGTGTCGTCGCCGAGTGCCTGCCGTAGCGCGGCGGCGAGCTTCGGACCAATCTCTTTCCACAAGGCGGGGTTGGCTTTCGCGACCAGCGGGCCGATCAGGCCCAGCGTCTCGCACGCCGCTTGCCGCAGGCGTTGGTCTTCCGCGTTCAGGTTGGTTGCCACCGCGGGCAGTGCCGGGGCGGCGTCGGCGCCGATTGCCTGCAACGCCTTCATCGCGGCGATGCGGGCCTCGGCGTCGCCGTGGGTCGCCGCGTTCCCGAGGTACGGGTTCACGACTCCTTTTGCCGCCGCGCCGTAACGCTCCAGGGCGCCGATCGCTGCCAGCCGCACGTCGAGGTCCGGGTCGGCGGTAAGCTCGGCCAGTTTCGGCACGGCCACGCTCGGCTGAATGGGCGCCATCTTGCCGATGACGCGCGCCGCCGACCAGCGCACGAACTTGTCGGAGTCGCCCAGGGCCTGGACGAGCGCCGGCAGCGCCGGCGCCGCGTCATCTCCGAAGCGTTCGAGCACGTCGATCGCCGCCAGCCGCACTTTCTTGTCGGGATCGCACAGGCTCTTCTGGACGCTGGCGAGCGCCGTGCGCAGACTGCTCGCGAGCGTGTCCGGCGCCGGATCGGCCGGCCGATAAGCCACCGGCCGTCCAACCGCGAGCGCTTCGACCTGGCGAGCCGGGACCGGGACCGGCGGCTCCGATTGGGCGACGTTCGGCGACGAGAAGACCACGGGCACCCGCGGCAGCGTTACCTCCGGCCGGTTCTCCTGCTCCGGCGGCGTCTTGTCCTTGGGGATTCTGTCCTCCAATTTCACCAGCTTCTGACGGGCGAAGGCGAGGTTTTCCAGGACGTGGTTCGCTTCGACGCGGACGCTGGCGTCCGGGCTGGAGGACGCAGCCTGCGCGAGAGCCGGGACGGCTTTCTGGTAAGCCTCCAGGAGCGGGGCGAGCAGGCCGCGCAGCGCGGTGACTTCACGCCGCCGGGACTCGATCAGCTCGCGCTCCGCCTTGGTCCAGGGCCGCCCCTCCGGCGGGAAGCGATCCGTGCCGACGGGAGCGATCAGGTTGGACGTGATCAACGACACGGTTTTGCACGCTTCCACACAGGTGCGGCGGACCTCGGCGTCGGCGTCATTCAGCCCGGCTGTCGCCGTATCGAGGACACCCGCCAGGGATTTGATCCGGTAAGCTTCCGCCATCTCTTTGCGCTGTTCCGACCGGAGCCGCTCGCCCGCGCTGGTGCCGGAGACCTGGTTGTTTTTCTCGGCGAACAAGATCACGCCCTGGGTGAACTCCGCCAGGGACCGCGCGGCCGCGCGCCGAATCTCCAGCTGGTTCGATTGCAACTGTTTCTTCAAAAGAGACTCGACGTCTTCGCTCTTCGGTTTGAGAAGCTCCTGGGCGGCGTCGGGATCGGGCCGGTAGAAGACGGGTTCGATCTCCCCGAGGGCGGCGATGGCGGCGGAGCGCTCCTCGTCCCCGACGCGCGGCGCCTCGATCAGCTGGATCAGTTCTGGGGCGACGTTCGCCATGCGCTCCACCAGGGGGGAGTTGCGGACGCCTTTGATGGTCCGCGACTTGACGACTGTTTCGCGGATCAAGATCATTGCCGCGGTCCGGCGCGTCGGATCGCTTTCTTTGAGGCTAAGGTCGCCCCGGAGCTTCTCTTCGAGGCGGTCGCCGATGATCTTGAGGGTGGCACGATCGGCGTCGAATAGCCAATCTTGCAACAGCAATATCTGGGCGAGGTCGCCGGCGGCCTGCACCTTGTCGGCGGCTTTTCGGAGAGATTCCTCCCGGAAGGTCATGGCTTCCTTGGAGAAGGTATCGCGGTCCACCTTGAGGGCGTCGCGAAACTCCTGGACCGCGTCGCGCGGCGGCCTCTGGGCGGCGGCGGGACTGTGACAGGTGAGAGTGGCGGCGAGCAGCAGAAAACCCGGGAGGAGCGTGCCGGGCAGTCCGTGCCGTCGGATCGGAGGAAGAAGCGAGCTGGATTGCGACATCATGTATGCGTTCTCCCGAGGAGGCGGTTGTCAGCGCACGAGGCAATTCGGGACACTGCTGCTATTGTGACGCCCGTTCGCGTCTTCCGCCAGTGTCCCGCGGGAAAAGCCGTACATCGGGTCGCGCCCCAGTCGCCACAACCCCCCGCCTTTCTCGGATTCGGTCCGCCATGTAAGTCTATCGGCTCTTACGGTTCGCCGCCCTTTTCCGTGCCGAGCGCTTCCGGCGGAAGGGTGCGGCGCCGTGGTGGACTCTGCCGGTTGGATAGGTTTGCTGCGCGCGGCAAAATGAATGGCGCGAACCTGGGCAAAGCGGGGCATCTTAGGCGGGTTTACTTTCTTGGCTGGTCCGGTATTTACCCCGAAGGCGTTGTATTCGATAGCCGGGGGTCGCCGCGCAGCGGCGCACCCCCGGCGG
>JBBQPD010001018.1:0-2615 GCA_038331535.1 Gemmatales bacterium
CAACCTGGTGCATTCAAGATAGAGCGGGTCGGTTTCCGTCAGGCCGGCATGTTCCGGATTGTCCTTGATCTCCTTGAGTTGCTCGCGGATGCGCTCGACGTAGCCGCGCGAAGAGCCATGATACTTCCGCTCCTGTTGCAGGTCCATGCCGGGTAACGCTTCGCCCATGTGGCCGGGTAAGATATCGTGCGAGAACTTCGCGTTGTACTCGTAGGCCTTGACGCAAAGGAAGACGATTCCCAGCGCCAGCGTGGCACCGACAAACGCCGTCGCCTTCTGGAATTGCTTCTTGCTGACGTAGTAATGGGCCAGCACGATGGTCAAGCTGCTGACGATCAGCACGAACGTGTTGCCTGCGCCGATGGCCTCACTCAGATGGACCGCATGAGGCGACGGCCAGCGGTCCGGCTCTCTTACCGGCTTGCCCTCGTGGTCGATCTTTTCGCGGAGGATCGGATTGCCGTTCTCTCTCTTGATGACCCCCAGCGCATCCGTTTCGTAGCGGTAAATGGGCGGCGAGCCGTTGCGGATGAGCATGTACGTCCCGATCAGGGCCGTAAAGAACATGATCTCCGTGACGAGGAAGAGCCACATCGCCAGCTTGCCGTTGGACAGAGGCAAACCCATGTGGAGGCGCGGGTCGTCTTCGAGATGTTCTTGCATCATGGCACCCATTGAAACCGTCTAGTGGGACAGTCGATCCATCAGCAACAGGGCGAGCAAACCGGGCAGATACACCAGCGACGCCCGCAGCACCCGGCGAGCGTCCTCGACCGAACACGACCGCGCGAAGTCGGACGCCCGCGCCAGGAAGACAAGACCCAGGGCGAGCGCGCCCAGCAGATAGAATGGCCCTCCCGTTCCCAGCAGCACCGGCGCGAAGCTGACCAGGATCAGTGAGAGCGTGTAGAGCATCATGTGGCGTCCGGTCAGCCGGCCGTCTGGATCGACGACGGGCAGCATGCGCAGGCCGGCCCGCGCGTAGTCCTCGCGATAGATCCAGGCGATGGCGAGGAAGTGCGGCACCTGCCAGAAAAAGACGATGGCGAATAGCACCCAGGCCTCGACGTCGATGCTCCCGCGCACGGCAGTCCAGCCGATAACCGGCGGCAGCGCGCCCGGTACCGCGCCCACGAGCGTGTTGAGGGTAGTTCGGCTCTTGAGGGGCGTGTAGACGCCTACATAGGCGGCGAAGGTGAACCCGGCCACGAGGGGAGTACAGGGTTGCTTCAGCGTCAGCGTCAGGTAGATCAGTCCAATCGCGGCCAGGGCCGAGCCGAAGACCAGCACTTCGAGCGGTTGCAGCCGGCCTCCCGGCAGCGGCCGGGCTTCCGTTCGCCGCATCTGGCCGTCGCTATGCCGTTCAATCAGTTGATTCAGCGCGCTCGCGCCGCTGGCGACGAGAGCGGTGCCGACGACGGCATGCACCAGCACCAGAGGATCGAGCGCGGGACCGGCGGCCAGCAGCGCGCCGGCAGCGACCGTGAACAACACCAGGACCGCGATGCGCGGCTTCGTCAGGGCGACATAATCGGCGAGGCGCGATCGCGTTAGAATGGCGGGGCCTGCTTCCGGGCAGAGAACGGCGCTGGCTTTCACGCGACGCCCTCCAGAACGGTCTTCCGTCGCGACGCGGAGACAGAGGCCGGCTCCGTCCCCGGCCGTCGAGCGAGCAAGGCCAGCATCACCGTCGTCGAGAAGAGGAGTGTGCCGCAGACGAAGTGGAGCGTTCGCACGATGGACGAGCCAAGGGAGAACGGCTGCTGCTCGGGTAACGTGTAGTTGCCGAACCGCAGCATCCACGCCTCGACGCCGAGGATGACCTGAAGCGTCAGCAGGATCGTCAGAAAGCGGCCCAGCCAGCGGACTCGTCGATCCAGGGCGGACTCCTCACGCAGTGCCAGCACCAGCGAAAAGATGACGCCGAAGACAGCGAAGGCGAGGAGGAAATGCAGCCGCTGTGCGAACCTCAGATGACTGTGCCGCACGATGGCCCCGAAGACCACCTGCACATAGACAAGCGCGCTGACGCCCAGGGTCAACTTCAGGAGACTCGGCGACCAGCCGCGCCGGGCCGGCTCCTGCCACGACCCGGACGTGAACAGGGCCAGCCCGACCAGAATCGCGAAAACCAGTTGCGCGAGGCAGCCGTGCAGCGTGGCCAGATCGACGCCGTAGTTGGCGTGGAAGAGGACGCGCAGGCCGCCGAGGACGCCCTGGGCGCTGACACCGACAAGAGCCAGAGTGCCGAGCCACTTCATCCAGGTTCGGCGATCGGCTATCCACAGCCAGACGCAGAGGATAATGGCCATCACGCCGACGAGCCAGCCGGCCGCCCGGTGCGAGTGTTCGAGAACATACAGGTGGAGGGCGTAACCCTGTCGTTCGGCCTCGGCGACGAGGTCGGCTTGCAGCAGGTGCAGGGGTTGCCTGAGTCCAGACTTGTCGGCCATGCCCGCGCGAAGCGTTGTGACCAGTGAACCGAGGAGGAGCAGGCCGAGCGTGGCGCAGACGGTCAGCACGGCCCAGCGATGGAGCCAGCGAGGAGCGTCAGAGGATGGGATTGCGGGGTCGGTCATCGTGGGGATTGCCGCTCACGGCCTGAAGGTTCTTCT
>JBBQPD010001019.1:0-2607 GCA_038331535.1 Gemmatales bacterium
CGATCGCGCAGTGGAACCTGGCCCGCTTCGCCGAGACCCTGTTGCCGCTCGTGGACCCCGACCAGGAGAAGGCGATCGCCAGCGCCTCGGAGGTCCTCGGCGAATACCCCGCCCTGTTCGAGCGGTACCGGCTCGATGGGATGCGGAAGAAGCTGGGCTTCCAGACGGGCGAGGCCGGCGACGTCGAGTTGATTCAGTCGCTGCTCGACTGGATGCAGAAATCCAGGGCCGATTTCACCAACACGTTCCGCGACCTGTCGCCGGAGGAGCCGCCGGCCGGCGACCAATATCGGGACACGGACTTCCAGGCCTGGTACTCACGATGGCTGCATCGACTCAGTCGCGACGGCCAGCCGAAGGCCTCGGCCCACGTCGTGATGCGAACCGTCAACCCGGTTGTCATCCCTCGAAATCAGCGGGTGGAGGAAGCCCTTTCCGTCGCCGAGGACCACGATGATCTCTCGGCGGCGCATCAACTGCTGGCGGCGTTGGCGTCGCCGTATGAAGCGAAGGCCGGTATGGAAAAGTATCAAGACGCGCCTGCTGACGATTGCAACTACCGAACATTCTGCGGAACGTAGGCGTTCCGCCCTTCTAGAGTCTTGCCAGTGACCTTCACAAAATTGAGTGGGGCAGAACATCTTGAAGCTGTGGGAAGGTTGGCTATGTGCCCACTTTGATCCGACGCACACTGCGCTCGATGTGACCGAAGCGCGCAACAGATCTCGCTCATTTCTCAGCCGCCCTCTCCTGGCCGTGGAGCACCGCTCTGGCTGAGTTCTTTCCCAGCAGCGCCGCCCTCCCGGCAAGGTTCATGGGGAGGGCGCGAACCCGCCCGACAGGTGCCGGGTCTGACTTGCATGCCCCCACTGTTGACGGTGGCGGTGCGCGCCGGGGCGGTGGCACGGGGGCGAGCAGGTTGTGCTGCGCATGCCGGCTTGGCCGCCCGCGGGCGGCCAGGGTGATAAAATTCCGGCGGTGGAACGCGCCGCCGTCTATTCCGGTGCAGGCAGAAACTGGGAAGCCGTTGCCAGGATGAGGGGACCGATGGACCCGAGAAAGCTGTTTGCTGACGAGCGCCACGCGGGGTTCTGCGTTTTTTGCGGTGACCGGCCGACGACGCGGGAGCACGCCGCCTCCCGCGTCCTGCTCGACGACCCGTTGCCGGACGACCTGCCGCTGGTCGGGTCGTGCCATGCCTGCAACAACGGCTATTCCCGGGACGAGGAGTACCTGGCCTGCCTGATGGACTGCGTCATCAGCGGCTCGACTGACCCGGCTGTAGTGAAGCGGCCGAAGGTCCGGGCGGCCCTGCTCCATTCCCCGGCCCTGGCGGCCCGCATCGCCGCCGACCGCACCATGGATGCCGCCGGCACCATGATCTGGAAGCCGGAGGACGACCGGGTGCGCAATGTGATCATGAAGCTGGCCCGCGGGCACGTCGCCCACCAGTACAGCGAGCCCCAACTCGACGACCCGACCAGCGTCACGGTCTTGCCGCTGACCGTGCTGTCGGCCGAGCAGCGGGAGGCGTTCGAGGCCGTCCCCGACACCCTGGGCTGGCCGGAAATCGGCAGCAGGGCGTTCGTGAACCTTATTGTCGCGGGCGACAAGACTTACGACCTGGAGAGCGGCTGGAACGTCCTCCAGGCTGGCCGGTATCGATACCTGGTGACCCAGCCGGGCGACACTGTCGTCCGGATCGTGCTGAGCGAGTACATGGCCGCCGAGGTGGTGTGGTAGCTGGCCGGGAAGCCGTGGCGCTCCGCCCGGCCCACCGGCCCGGTAAAATGACGGTTCGCATGTAGGAACGGAGGGGCAGTCACGTGCCGCGTCTGATGTACACGCCGCATCCGGTTGAGAGTAGGTTGCCAGCCTTCGTGCCGCCGCACCTGGTCCGGGCTGCCGAGAACGACATCCGGGTCGCGTTCAACGAACTGCTTGAAATGCGCCGTGTCATCGAGCAGATCGCCACGGACCTCGAAGCGGCTGAGCCGGATCTGATCCCATTCTTCGCTACCGGGGGCATCCCCTTTATGTTCCCGGCGATGTACGCCCTGGCCGACAGGGAGGCGTTCACACTGCTGGACGCCCACCACTTCCACATGTTCCCCAGGCTGTCGTGGGACGGCAAGCTGGATGGCGTGGACTCGGAGACTTTCTTTGCGGGTGAGTTCGGCAGCCTCATCACAGGCGCGGCGCACGAGGACGGCAGCATCCGCATCTGGACGATGGATGCGACGTTCACGGGCAACGCCATCAGGAAGCTCCTCAAGGCATTGCACCTCACTTTCCAAGAGCTGGTGAAGCGGCCGCCCAAGGCGTCAGTGTCGTTGCTGGCGATCATTGATGCTTCCCGGGCGCACCGTAAGGCCAAGGACGACAACATCCCGCTCAGTTCACACATGGGGACCTTCTACCTGAAGCGTCCGGCCGACTTTTCGCCTGTGGGGGACGTGAGAGACCGCCAGCCGGTCCGGTTCGTCAGGAACAGCAGGGACGACCTGTTCGAGCTGACCGTGGAGTTCCGGTTGATCAGCACGATCCCGACGGAGGACCGCGCCGAGTTGATCGGCGCCGTCGCCAGGAAAGAGGCGCTGGGGGTCG
>JBBQPD010001020.1:0-2606 GCA_038331535.1 Gemmatales bacterium
TCCCCAGCGCTCCCTGACGGTCGCGGCTCGTTGACCATCCATGGTCAATGATTGTGTTGTTTTTGCGCGAGGGCGGAGTACTCCGATCAACCCTGCCCCGGTCGGCGCAGGTTGGCGGAACTGGTCGACCGATTCAGGTTCGCCGAACTCTTGGGACGTACCAGGACGGCCGAGCTCGACGGCTTCGCGGGTTCACCCGTGGGCAGGTCGAAAGCAGGTAAGGTCGAGGGCTTGTTTCCCACGAACGATCCTGTCGGGCGGATGAGGCTGCCGGTGGCGCTTTGCGCCGACGGGCAGAAGCGGCGCAACGGCACCACAACCAATAACGGGATCTGGTAGCGGTCTTCCGGCCGTTTCGCCAGCATTTTCAGGACGAGCGCTTCCAGCTCTTCAGGCACGTCGGGCCGCAGCTGGCGCAGCGGCGTTGGCTCCGCCTCCTGATGCTTGAGCAACTTCTGCATCAACGAATGGCCCTCGAACGGTGGCCGGCCGGTCAGCAGGAAGAACAGCGTACATCCCAGGCTGTAGACGTCGGCGCGCGTATCGACAAGGCTCGGGTCGCGGGCCTGCTCCGGCGCGACGAAGTCGGCCGTGCCGATGAGCATGCCTTTTTCCTGCTCGGACTGCGCGTCGGCCGTCGCTTCCGCGCCGGCCGTGCGCAGCATGCGGGCCAGGCCCCAGTCGAGGATCTTCACGAACGGGTCCGCGCCCTTGCGGCCCGTCGGACCCAATGGCGTCCGATTCCCTAGCGGCGGGTTGATGAGGAACAAGTTGGCCGGTTTCACGTCGCGGTGAACCAGACCCATCTGATGGGCGTGCTGCAATCCCTGGGCCGCCTGCCGGGCGAAGTCGCACGCCTGTTCCACCGGCAACGCGCCGTGTGTGCCGACGTAGCGATGCAGGTCGATGCCCTCGACGTACTCCATCGTAAAGCAGTGAACCCCGTCGAGTTCATGGGCCTCGTAGGTCTTGATGACATTGGGGTGCGAGAGGCGCGTCACCACCTGCATCTCATGCAGGAACTGGCGGACGCCTTCTTCGTGGGAGACGAGGTCGTGGCGCAACACCTTGAGGGCGACCACCCGCCCCTTGACGCTGTCCCAGGCCTTGAACACCTGGCTGACGCCGCCCTCCCCCAACTGGTCGAGCAGCTGATAATGGCCGAGGTTGAGGCCGTGGCCATCGCCCTCGAACAGGCAGCCGCACTGATAGGAGGTGAGCCATTCGATCTCGACGAGATAGTCGGCAAGGTCGTGCGGATCCTGGAAGTCCGGAACCAGTTCGAGCGCGATCTCTTCGAGCTGCTCCGGAGCCAATAATTGGACCTGGCGCAAAGCCGTGAGGAAGGCTTCAATGTTATCGATGGCCATAGAAGGGCCCCGAACCGGCACCAAGTGCGCGGCACCAGCGCGACCGCGCGCGGTGGCACCGTCGGGAAGGGTCGCGACTGGTTGCCTCTCTTCTGTCCCGTTGTTCCGCGCCGGGTCGAGAGGGTAGGAGTCCCCAGCGCCATTAATCCTAGCTCACGAATAGGTAGGAGAATGAGGTTTTTGCCGATCTTGCGGATGGCGACGAATAGTTCAGTTGTGACGAAAATGAGGCCCGGCGCAAGGCGGTTGCGGAACGCCGGTCCCCTCGCTATCTTCAGAGGGTAGATTCCCGCCCGCGCCGCTCTCCGAGGAGATACTGATGGCCCGACCGCTAACCGCCCTGGCCGTACTCTTCCTGACCGTTCTGCCGGCTCCTCTCGCCGCCGCCCCGGTGGACGACGAGCCGAAGTATCAGGACAAGACCGTGTCGGAGTGGCTGGCGATCCTGGAAGGTTCGCGCGAGGTGGCCCAGCGCCGACTGTCATTGCAGGCTCTCGGCGCCGCCGCCGATCATTCGCTCGTCTGGCGGCAGATGACCAACAACCGCCGCGGCGCCCTGCTTATCGCCGAAGTCGTGTTCGGACCCGCCAAGAGTAAGAAAATCCTGCCGGCGCTGATCGCGGCGCTGCGTAACGATCCCGAGGAGATCATTCGTGCCGGCGCCGCCCAGGGGTTGGGCCGGATCAGCGCCAAATGCGCGGCCGCGAAGCAGGACTTCGCCACCGGGCGCGACGCCCTGTTCGGCGCCCTGCGTACGGACCCGTCCGGGACCGTGCGCGAGGGTGCGGCGATCGCCCTGGGCAAACTCGATCCCGCCGAGGTGCGGCCAGCCGTGCCGGCGCTGATCGAACGGCTCAAGGACGACTACGCCCCCGCCCGCGCCGCCGCCGCCGACACGCTGCGCCGCCTCGGCCGCGACGCCGTCGATGCGGTCGCCGCCCTGCGAGAAGCCGTCGAAGACGGGAAAAACGAACCGCTGACACGCTTCCAGGCCGCTCAGGCGCTCGGCAAGATTGGGGCGCCGGACGCCACCGCGGCGCTGCCGGGACTGCAAAAAGTGCTGGCCGAGGACAAGACACCGCTGGAAGTGCGGACCGCGATCATCGAGGTGCTAGGCAAGTTCGGCGCGGACGCCGCGCCCGCCGTGCCGCTGCTCGGCAAACTGTTGATCGAGGAAGGCTCGACGGTCGAGCTGCGCCGCGCCGCCGTGACCGCGCTCGAACAGCTCGGTCCGGA
>JBBQPD010001021.1:0-2605 GCA_038331535.1 Gemmatales bacterium
CCGCAAGTCCGCAGGCGAACGGTCAAGCCGCGTGATGCCAACCCCGAGCCCCATGATCCCCTCCGTACGAATCGAACACGGCACACAGCGAATCAGATCAGCAGCTAAAGCGGAATCCTCGTCAGAGAGTCAGCGGGAAAGGCGGTTGGTATAAGTTCTGCCGCGCGCATCACATCCGCAGTCCGCAATCAGTGGAAGATGGGATCCTCGCGCCGCCTTCGACGCCGCGCGGATCATGTGTTGGCGACTCATGCGGATGAGTGCGACGAGTCCGGTCCGCGGCAAAGTGAGATGGCGAGGCCGCTGCGCGAAACCGATCGGTGCTGAACGGTGGGCGTGCTGTTCCGGAATCCAACCTGGCCAGCGACAACGCTCCCAGCCACCGCACCTACGTCGGCCGCGCCGATTATGCGGAGTGAGTGATTATGCGGAGCGGCGGGTGCGGAGCGTAGATTTTCCGCTGGGTTCGAGGTCGGCACGCTCCGCATAATCCCGAGGGGAAGAGGTAGATGCCGTTCTCGTCGCGGGTGAAGGTGCCGATCTGAGCCATTGTCGTCTCTCTTGACTGTTCTCGAAGCCGCCCAGCGCGGCCTCGATGGCGGGCTGAAGGCGACGGGCCGGCCGGTTCGCACCGCCAGGCCGCAGCGCAGCGGAGGACGGCGGCAGCCGAGCTTCTTGCCTCGCGAGGAAGGCGTGGCACACGCCGGGGAAGAAGGTCGGCGGAGCCGTTGCGGGCCATAGGCCGGACCGGCGCCAGACCAGCCATCCAGAGAGGCCGTCCGGGCGCTTCCCAGGACAGTCCCGAGAGGGACGACGCCGATCGGCGCCTCACCCGACGAGCGCCGCCACCAACGCGATCAACCCCGCTCAGCGCCAAGGGCACCCGATCGAGCCGCACCAATGACGATCTGGCGCCCGCCGCGGTTCCGACACGCACGAGCTCGGTTCCGTAGCGGGAGCGAGGCCGCGCCGATGGGACGGCTGACCGCGGTGTCGCTCCAGGCGCAGTCCGTCACCGTCATGGCGGTGGCGCTGTATTCGGCAGCAACGAGGCGATCAGCGCATAGGGCGCCTTGAACCGACCGCGCCGCAGCTCCGGCAGGACGACCGCCTCAAGCTTCTCGGACGGATCCATGCGAAGGTAGACCTCAGTGGTGCGGATGTCGGCGTGCCCGAGCCACAGGGCCACCTTCCGGATATCATGCGTTGCTTGCAGCATGATGACCGCACAGCTATGCCGAAGCTGGTGCGGAGAGATCGAGCGACCGCGCAACGACGGACAGGTCTCGGCCGCGGCGCGGGCATGCTTGTCGAGCACGTACTCGAAGCCCGCACGCGTCATCGGCGCACCCTCGGCGTTGACGAACAACTCCGGGACGCGGATGGGCCCTCTCAGCGCAAGCCATGCCCGCAGGTCGGCTGCGGTCTCCTTCCATAGCGGCAGGCAGCAGCAGCAGGCAGCGCTCCTTGCGCCCCTTACCCTTCACGACCAGGCTCGGCGTCTGCTGCAGCGACAGGTTCGCCGTCATGGCGCCGACGAGTTCGGAGACCCGCAGCGCGGCGGCGAAGCAGAGGTGCATCATCGCCCGATCCCGCACGCCTGACCGTGTCGCGGGGTCGGGAGCGTTGAGGATCGCCCGGACCTCTTGCATGGTCAGGTGGCGAATGAGCTTCTGGTCGTGGCGCTTAACCGGTCCAGTAGGTGTGGCGGACGTCGGCGTGCCCGAGATAGGTCGACAGGGCGATAAAGTGCCGGTTGACGGCACCGCTCTCGTGCCGCATTGCTCCAGGATCCGCGTCGCGAAGGTATGGCGAAGATCGTGGATGCGTGGCGTCCTCCGACGATCCGGCGCGATGCCCGCTCATCGGACGACGCAGCGGAACGTATAATTTACCGTAAAGCGGACACTGTGCCAAACGGACGGGAAAACGGACAGGAGCGGCCCCTCGGCCAGCTTCGCTGGCCCCTCCTTCAGAGACGGATCGCTTCGCGATGGCATACGTCGGCTACGCGCGCGTCAGCACCCTCGACCAAAATCCGGCGCTGCAGCTCGACGCATTGGCCGCGGCGGGGTGCGCCCGGGCGTTCGAGGACCACGCTTCAGGCGCCCGGGCCGACCGCGCCGGGCTTCGGGCGGCGCTCGACCACGTGGGCGACGGCGACGTCCTGGTCACCTGGAAGCTGGACCGGCTCGGCCGCAGCCTGCCGCACCTGGTCGAGACCGTGGCGGCGCTGGAGCGGCGCGGAATCAGGGTAAACGCATGAGGCCACTTACCCTCTGAGCAGCCTGGTCATGAACGCGTCGTCCCAGGCGGCGGTCTTGCGTCTGCCCTTCAGGCTGACCTTGAGCGAGGTGTCGGCGCGCAGCAGGTCGAGGGTGATGCGGCGCAGGACGGCGAGGTTGCGTGCAGCATTGCGCTCGCACACGCGGCTGCCGTCCTCGCCGAAGTCGACGTCGAGCACCCAGTGCTGGCCGTTCTCGATGGCCCTGTGCCGTTGGACGGCCTGGGCCAACATTTCGGGTGGTGCGGTCGAGCTGCTGAGGTAGTGGCGGATCTTGGCCGTGACCACGCCGGTGCCGTTCACCCCGCGGATGGTCTCGGT
>JBBQPD010001022.1:0-2601 GCA_038331535.1 Gemmatales bacterium
CTTGGGGGCGTGGGTGGTCCAATCACCCTCCAAACTCCCTACCACCCCCCCCACCCCCCCCCCCCACCCCACTCCGCACGACGGGAGTTGGGATCTCGTCGAAAAATTCTTCGCCCACCTGGAGGCAAACGCCGAAGACTACTGGGAAGTGCCGGAGCTGGAAGTCGGCGCGGCGGCGGGCGATGTGGAGGAGGAGGACGACAAGGATATTTTCGGGGCGGCTTATGAGGACGTCACCTACCAGGACAGCACCGGCGGCGACGAGGGGGCCGTGATCGGCGACGGCCAACCGGACGAGCCGTTTGATCTCGAAGAAGAAGGCGAACGGCTGGAGAAACGGCTGCGTTTCCTTTCGACCGTAGCGCGACTGTGGCGCATCGCCGCCCGCGCCGCCGGGGAAGAGGAGAGCAAGCGGCCCGCCGTGGCCGGCTGGCTGGCCGGCGCCCGCGGCAACCTGCGCCGGCTGCTGGCGCTGCTCGACGCCGTGCATGCCTATCCGCTGCCGGAACCCGATGCCGACTTCGACTCGATCGTCGAGTACGACCGCCGCCGCGGCCTCAAGGAGCAACTGCTCGCCGCCTTGCTCGGCGCTTGCCTGGACACGACGCTGGCGGTCAGCGCCCTCGAAGGACTCGACCCCGACGCCGTCCTCGAAGAATCCTCGCTGCCGGCGTCGCTCTGTCCGGCCGGGCTGGAACGGGCGCTGTTCCACGGCGATGCCGCCGCCGCGCGTGCGGCCCTGCCGCCGTTTCTGAAGCGTTTCCGCCTGGAACCGCTGCTGTCGCCGCCGTTGACGCAGGACGGTTCGCCGCGCCAGGTGCTGCGCGTCCGCCTCGCTCAGCATGTTCTGCGCGAGCTGCTCGGCAACCTGCCGCGGCTCGGCCTGCTGCGCGAAACCTTCGACCTGCTGCGCGCCGCGCGCGCGATGGAGCAGGAACATCCGACGCAGGGCCGCGGCGTCACGGAGTTCAATCACTTCTTCCAGATCGCCTTTCAGGAGGTGATCGAAACCGTTGTGCGCTCGGCGGAGCAGTGGCCGACGGAACACACTTCCGACGAGGCGCTGGTGGCCATGCTGGAGCGGCTGACGGCGCCGTTCCTGACGCTGTGGATCGACCATAGCCGCACGCTGCAACTGTCGGTCCTGGAACCGGTAGCCGGCAATCAGACGGAGTGGCAGGCGCTCGAGGCGTTCGTGAAGCGCTACGGCCGCGACCTGTTCCACGCCCGCTTCATGACGCTGGCGAACCTGCGCGGCATCCTGCAACGCGGGGCGGCGGCGTACCTCGATCACCTGCGCGACAACCCCGACCCGCTGCACCCGATCAAGCTGCTCGACGACATCGGCGGCGCGGTGAGCGCGGAGGACGCCGCGCGCCGCCTGGAAATCGTCATCCAGGCGATCGTCGAGAATTACGAGGAGTTCAAGGACTACAACACGACGACGGCCCAGTCCGACTACGGCGAGAACCTGCACGTTTTGCTCGAGTTTCTGCGGCTCAAGTCCGGCTACGAGCGCCACGGCTGGCAGTTCCGGCCGCTGGTGCTGGCTCACGAAGTGCTGGCCCGCCGCGGCCGCGGCTCGACGGCGGTGCTGTGGGAGCGGTCGCTAGTGCAGCTGACGCGCGACCTGGCCCGCCAGCACATCGACCAGCTTGCCAAGCTGGAGCGGACGCGCGGCGTGCGCCTCAACACGGTGAGCGACCGCATCAACGAACGTTTCGTCAAGCCGCTGGCGCTGGACCGCCTGTGCGCCCTGATCGAGCCGGCAATCCGCGAAGTCGAAGAAGCCGGCGGCGAGGGCGCGGCGTCGGGCCGGGCGTTCACGCGCTTGCAGCAGGAACTGGACGCTTACACCGCGACACCGACGGGGGTCGGCCTCGACGTGCCCTACTGGCTGCGGCGGCTGGAGATGGAGGTGCATCGGGCGCGGGCGGCGCACAGCGCGACGGCGGTGTTGGCGGAGAACTTCTTCCGCGTACCGCGCCGGCCGCTGGACTATGAGGAGGTGGATCGGCAGTTGCGCGAGTTCGACAAGCCGGCGCTGCCGGGATGAATCGTTTAGCGGCGATCATTTGAAAGTAAAAGCTGACAGCTATTAGCTAACAGCTATCAGCTTTTTCTGGTTCCCTTGCGGCACCGGGGCACGAGCGAATGGACTGGTGACCTGCGGCTGACAACCGGAAGGTCAATAAACAGACATGAGGATTCGTTGTTGTCCAGTGTGGAGTTCGAGGATCGAAACATGAGCCTACCAATCCCGCCACACCGTGAAAATCTTCATACCATTGGGATGGCTTCGATCCAAATCTTCGACGGCGTCGCAGAGACCCTGCCTCCCGGCACGAAAGCCCGACCCCGCCCGGCCGACCGTCCGCGACCGAAAGTAGGGGAATTCGGCTCGGGGGTTTTCGAGCTGCAATTTTTTGATGCCGATGCCGAAGCGACGCCACCCGATGCCAACGAGAAACCCCGTTAGTTGCCACCAGTGGGTCCGACCGGCAGAGCGCGGTGAATCGGCAGTTGCGCGAGTTCGACAAGCCGGCGCTGCCGGGGTGAATCGATTTGTTTAGCTGCCGTCTCGGTCGGGCGCGAAACCCC
>JBBQPD010001023.1:0-2597 GCA_038331535.1 Gemmatales bacterium
TTACGAGAACAGCAGTTGGGGGATCGTCTCGGGAGTCGTGGACGGCAAGCCACGCGTCCTGTTCGTCGGCAGCGCGGTGAAAGAGTCGAAGGATGGCGACAAGGTGATTCCGACGCCGACGAAGAACGCTTTGCAGGCAGAGTTCGGCGGCGGTGGCTCGGACGGCTATCTGGTACTGCTGGACCTGTCGAAGACCGTGGCGCGCGAACCGACCGTCGCCGCGTCCGCGCATAAGCCGGGTACGCCCACCTCGGCCAGTTTCGAGCGCGGCGTATCGGGCATCGACAAGAAGCGTAAGCCCCCGGTGCCGGCGGAGGGCGCCGTCTTTCACTTCAAACCGGAGACGTTCAAGCACGTCACGGTGGACGCCGAATTCCGCGACCGGGGCGATAAGTTGTGGCCGAGCTTCCTATACGGCAAACCACTCGATGGGGCGCTAACTTACAAGGACGGGCAACTCGGCGGCATGGTTCAGGTCAACTGCACGACGGCCTCCCAGCCGAAGGGCGATCAAGGCCGGCGTGTACTGGGCGAACTCATCAAAGGTGAAAAGGATGTGCCGCCGCTGAAATTCACCCTCGAAGCCCTGGGGCCGCTCAAGACGATCGATCTGAAATCGATGGACGCCAAGGGCAAGGAAACGACGCGCACGGTCGAGTACCGCGAAGGCAAGGGCACGCTGGAATGCGCCGGCAAGAAGCTGGCCGTCGCGCCGAGAGTGACGTTCGGCTACTCCGGCCCGAAAGACGGCGGCGCGGACCAGCTGCGGCTGACGGCGTGGCTGACGCTCAAGGGCGCGGATCTTGGCCTGACGGCGCCCGGCACCGAGGGCGAGATCGACGTGCGTCTCACCATGACTGGCAGCGTGAACGAGAAAGCGCCGCCGAAGAACAAGTAGGCGATTTTGCCTCGGTGCATCGATTCGCCGCGAAGGGAATTTCCCATGTGCAAGATAGTACGTTGCCTGACGGTCCTCCTCGTCGCCGCCGTCTTGCCGGATGTCGCTGCGGCCGACTTCAAGGACGTGCCGCATCCATTCATGCTGTGGACCCGAGAGGAGGCGGCGGCGATCCGCAAGCGCGTCGAGACGACGCCGTGGGCGAAGACCGAATACGAGCGCATGCTCAAGGAAGACTTGGGACTGGGCCGCACGTTTCGGAACCTGTTCCAGTACGTCGTCATGGGCGACCGCAAGGCGGGCGAGACCGAGCGCGACTACTTGCTGAAGATCATCGGCACGCACCCGCGCCAGTACGAGAATCTGGACCGGGACGGCCGGCATTACGACTGTTACCTCGACGCCCTGCGCTTCGACGCCGTGTACGATCTTCTCACTCCCGAGCAGGCGCAGCAGCTTGCGGAGACCTTCCGCGCCTACATCGACTTTCAACTCGAAGACAAGAAACTCTACACGCGCACGAGTTGGCTGCCGAACATGCAATGGCCGCGGCCGATGGCGGCTCACCTGATGGCCGTCGCGCTCAAGGATGAAAAGCTCATCCGAACGATTATCGCCAGCAACGGCGGCTGGAAGTGGTACTTCGACGAGTACGTCGCCGATGGCTATTTCTACGGCGAAGAGTTCGCCAAGCACGGCGCGATGAACGGCCAGATGCTGCTATTCTGCCGCGGTCTGGAACGGCTCGGCCTCGACGAGATGGGCTACGGTTACACGGGCAAAGCCGGGGCGACCATGCGCCGGTATTTCGAGGCAATTCCGCGTGTCGGCTACCCGCGCATCGACATCCCCGGCGGTCTGGCGCGCTACCCCAAGGTGACGATGGGCGACGCCAAGGGCGGGCTGCGCGACGGTCCGCCCTTCGTCTTCCAGCAATCGTTCGTCACCGGCTATCTGGCCGACGGTGCCGGCGGCAACGTCCGCTGGACCGCGGCGAACATGAACGGGCGCGACCATCGCGGAGCGAAGGTGGACAAAATGGCCGAACCGTTGTGGTTCGAGATGGCGCACGCCCAATGGCCGGACGCCGGCTTCGACTATTTCCTCGCTCAGATGCGCCGCCCCGGTCAGGAGAAATACAACCCGTCGCTCTTCTGGGGGGTAAGCCCCATCGACCTGGCCAGGGTCCAGGCGCCGCCCGCGCCATCTTACGTCGCTCCGGAACGCGGCTTCGCGCTGCTGCGTGCCGAGGAAGGGCGAACGTATTGGGAGTCGGACGCGCCGGCGGTGTCCCTGCAATTTGCGACGCTGTACGTCCACTATCTTTCCGACTGTTTCTCGCTGCTGGGCTACCAGGCGTTCAATCGGCCCCTCTACGTCAACCGCACGATCGCGCACGGTTACGCCGGCGGACCCTACGACTTCCACCTGCGCAGTCATTGCGGCGTCGTGGTCGATAATCTGCAGGCCCAGCCCATCGGCCCGGTCCCCGAACGGCACGACTTCACCCCCCAGGTCAAGTTCGTCTCCGCGCGGGCGGCGAAGCTGGACAAGCCATTCTACAACGGTAAGGAGGTTCGCTCCGCCGACCAGCCGAAGGAGCCGGCCACGGAGGTCTACCCCGGCGTCGAGCTGTCGCGCAGCCTGCTGCTCACCCGCGAGTACCTGTTCGACGTCTACCGGCTGACGAGCGATCGGC
>JBBQPD010001024.1:0-2596 GCA_038331535.1 Gemmatales bacterium
AAGTTGCACGGCGGCCAGGGACAGCGCTCGGCCGAGCGTTTCGCCCGATTGAGCGCGGCGGACCAGAGCCGGGTCGTCGGCTTCCTCAAGACGCTGCGCGCTCCGTAATTGTTTACGTTTCGCGAAACGTAAACCCCCGCCACACGAGGACAACCATGACCACCCGACGACCGCCCGTCGCCTGTGCCGGCCCGTCGCGCCGCCGCGTGCTGCAAGTCGGCGCTTGCGGCTTGCTCGGGCTCAGCTTGGCGGACTTGCTCGCCGCTTCGACAAACGGTAAGCAGGCGCGGGCCGATCATTGCATCCTCGTCTTCCTCAACGGCGGGCCAAGCCATCTCGATATGTGGGACATGAAGCCCGACGCCCCGGCCGAGGTGCGCGGCGAATTCAAGCCAATCGCCAGCAGCGTCCCCGGTTTGCAGATGTCCGAACACCTGCCGCGCCTGGCGCAGCAGATGCACCGCTGCGCTCTGCTCCGCTCCGTGCATCACAGCGTCAACAACGCGCACGCCGCGGCGGTCTACGCCGCCCTGACCGGCCACGATCGCGGCGAGAAAGGCGGCGGCACCAAGCCGACCGACAACCCCGCCGTCGGCTCCGTCGTCGGCATGATCCGGCCGCCCAACAACCCGATCGTGCCTTACGTCTCGATGCCGTACATCACCGCGGAGGGCGCCGGCGGACCGCCGCAGCCCGGCTTCTTCGGCGGACTGCTGGGCCGTACGCGCGACCCGCTCTTCATGCTGCGCGACCCCAACGCGGCGGACTTCGCCATGCCGGAGCTGGGCGTCGGCGTCGGGCCGAGCCGTCTCGACGAACGGCGCCGCCTGCTCGAACAGATCGCCCCCGCGGCCGACGGCCCGGCGCGCGAGATGGCCGCATTCCAGGGCAAGGCGTTCGACTTGCTAGCCACGGCGGCGACGCAGCGCGCCTTTCAGCTCGACCGCGAACCGGCGCCGGTGCGCGACTCCTACGGCCGCAACATCTACGGCCAGAGCGTGCTGCTGGCTCGGCGGCTGATCGAGGCCGGCAGCCGCGTCGCCTGCATCTCCTGGGCGCCGGACGCCAACGCCACCTGGGACACGCACGGCAACAATTTCGCCAGTCTGAAGACCAAACTGCTGCCGCAACTCGACGCCGCCGTGTCGAGCCTGCTGACCGACCTCGCCGACCGCGGTCTGCTGGAGCGCACGCTGGTGGCGGTGATGGGCGAGTTCGGCCGTTCGCCGAAGATCAACGCCGGCGCCGGCCGCGACCACTGGAACTTCTGCTACGGCCTGATGCTGGCGGGCGGCGGCGTCAAGGCCGGCTACATCCACGGCGCCAGCGACAAGATCGGCTCCCGACCGAGCCGCAATCCCTGCTCGCCGGCCGACGTCATCTCCACGATCTATCACTGTCTCGGTATCGACCCGACCCTGGAGCTGCGCGACCGCCTGGACCGGCCCTTCAGTCTGGTGCCGGAAGGCAGCCCGATTCGCGAACTGCTGGCGTGAGAGTGTCTGACGAACTCACCGCGTCGCTCTGGCACGCCATTTCTCCGCTCATGACGCAGCTTCATGGTCAAACCGCACCTCCGCTTCCCGATCCTCCTGTCCATCGCTGCCGCCGTCGTCACGCTGGCCCTGAAGACCGTGTCGTACTTGCTGACGAACTCGGTCGGCCTGCTCTCGGACGCCGCGGAATCGCTGGCGAACCTCGTCGCCGCGCTGGCGGCTTACCTCGCCCTGCGCTACGCCGCCCAACCGGTGGACCGCGAGCATCCTTACGGGCACGAGAAGGTCGAGTACTTCTCCAGCGGACTCGAAGGCGGGCTGATCCTCGTGGCGGCGTTGACCATCGCCTGGTACGCCGTGCGCCGACTGATCTGGCCCGAACCGCTCGAACCGCTCGGCCCCGGTCTGCTCCTGTCGCTGCTGGCGGCGGCTGTCAATGGCGCCGTGGCCGTGGTCCTGCTCCGCGCCGGCCGCAAGTACCACTCGATCGTCCTCGAAGCGGACGGCCGACACCTGATGACCGACGTGTGGACCAGCGGTGCCGTGCTGCTCGGCCTGTTCCTCGTCATGCTGACCGACCTGAAGTGGCTCGATCCGGTGCTGGCCCTGCTGGTCGCCGTAAACATCCTGTGGACGGCGGCGGGACTGATGTGGCGTTCGTTCCAGGGGTTGCTCGACCGCGCCCTGCCGGAGGAAGATTTGGCGGCGCTGCGCGGCGCCGTGGAGGCGCATCTCGGCCCGCGCAACGCCTACCATGCCGTGCGGACGCGCCAGGCCGGCGCGGTACGGTTCGTCGAGTTCCACCTGCTGGTGCCGGGATCGACAACGGTGCGCCAGGCGCACGACCTCTCGCACCGTATCGCGGACGCGGTCAAGGAGGCGCTGCCCGGCGCTGAGGTGACGATCCACATCGAGCCGATCGAGGAACAGGCGTCGTGGGAAGACAGCCGCCTCGCCCCGCTGGAACAGGCCGAGCGCGAAGCGCAGACAAGAACGGAATAAGTTCGCCAACGAGCCGCGTCCGTGAGGGGGCGCGTTTTGTAAAGCGCTCCCTCACGGGCGGGGCTCGTTTTTGACCACTGCGCCGCGTCCGCGAAGGG
>JBBQPD010001025.1:0-2595 GCA_038331535.1 Gemmatales bacterium
GTCCTGCGACGCCGGGATATCCTCGGCGTAGAACGGGATTGCCCCCTCAAACGCCGCCAGTTCGCAGACCGGCTCCCGGGGGACCTCGCGCTCCTTCTTCGCCGCCTCGGCCCACGCCGCCGCCGTCGCCGGCCGCACGAGCGCCGCGGCCCGCATCGACGGCGTGCGCGGCCCCTTCGCGGCAACGCCTTCGAAGAACGTCTTGATCCGCGGCAGCGTCACGTCCAGCGAATACCCCTCCTCGATCGTCCGCCGCGCCGCGGCCCCCAGTGCCCGGTATGCTTCCGGGTCCCGGAGCACCTCCACCGCCTGCCTTGCGATGCCGTCGGCATCGAAGAAGTCGCATAGCAGCCCGTTGCGGCCGTGGATGACGTACTCGCGCGTACACGCCTGGTCGCTGGCGAGCACCACGCATCCGCAGCTCATCGCGTCGAGCAGGGACCACGAAGTGATGAAGGGCACGGTGAGGTAGACGTGCAGGTCGCTGACCGAGAGCAGGCCGACGAGCTTCTCCTCCGGCAGCCAGCCGACGAAGCGGAAGTGGTCCCCGTCGTAGCCGCCGGTGTCGAGCACGCGCTGGCGCAGGCTCTTGGCGCCGGTGGCCCGCTCGTCGGCCATGTAATAGGCGCGGTCATTTCCCGCGATGACGAACAGGACGTCGGGGTAGCGGTCGCGGATGAGCTTCGCCGCCGCCATGAAGACGTCGAACCCACGGGCCAGCTCCAACCCGCGCGAGACGTAGGTGACGACCCGCGTCCCCGCCGGAACCACCGTCCCGTCCGGCAGCCGGCGTTCGGTGCTCTCGCGCCGTCGGTAGAGCTGAGTGTCGATGCCCTCTGGGATGACCTCGATCTTCGGGTGATACTCCCGCGGCATCGCATCGCGCTGGGTCACGTTCGGGCACCAGCCCCGGTCGCAGTTGTCCAGGTCGAGCAGGATCATCGCGTTGGCGGTGCGGCAGCGCAGCACGTCCGCCTCGCTGGTTTCGAATTCCGGCCGGTAGCCGAGGCACTGCCCGGTGAGGCGGTAGAAGTATTCGAAAAAGTTGATCAGCGGCGCGTCGTACAACTGGGTCAGGAACAGCGACGAGCCGAACCCGCTGTGGGCCACGACCAGGTCCGGCTGGACGTCTGGCCTCGCCCGCAGCGCCTCATACGCAGCGTCGGTGTGGGCAACGGCGTTCTCGAAACGGCGCGCGCACGGGTGATTGGCGCTGGTGGCGCCGCTGCGGAGCCGATAAAGGACCCGCTCGACCCCCGGCAAATCAGGGGCCTTGTCATTGCGCGTGACGAACGTGCAGCGCCAGCCGAAGTCGCTGGCGAGCCGCGGCGCCAGGTAACGGAACTGGGCCGGATAATTTTGGTGAGCGAAGAGGACGTGCATAGAGCCTCCGTGCCCTTTCTGCCGACTGCCATGACGCGTGGGCTGAAACAATCAATTGAAGCCGTAGCCGACTCGATGGTCGTTGTTCCACATTCGGATCTTGGTCCACTGCGTCGGGTCCATGTAGGTTCCGACCAGCAGGTCCTCCTGCCGATACCACGTCACGTGCCCGTCGCAGAACAAGACGTTGGCACCCCCTCCGTGAATGCGGCCGGGCCAGAAAGACGGAATGTCCCCCGGGAAGATGACGCCGTCGTTAACTCCATCCACGGTAGAGTCGGCGACGGCAATCATCTCCGACGGTCGCCGCACGAGGCTCGCCGGCACCTCGCCGTACAGCCGGTTATTTGCGGGGTTCCAGTTGACGTAGAACCCAAGCCCCTTACTTGTGCCGTCCAGAAGAGAGCCGCCGAAGTGGGTGCCATACGCGTTGTACCCGTAGCTGAAGTAGGCCTGGATGTGCACCAGCGGCTCGCCCGGCTGGTAGCCCAGGGTTAGGAATAATCCGTTAGCCGCTATGGCCGGCTGGGGCCCGCTCTCGTCGGTCCACCGGCACCGCTCATCCTGGCTGGGGCAGTTGAACACTTCCTTGCTCCCACCCATGAAATGCCGCAGGCGTGCCGGCCAGATCGCCGCCTGCTGGGGTGTGCCGACCTGATCGGCGATGGCGGCGGGATAGTACCTGTACTGCTGGACGTACATCGTCATCGCCTGGCCGATACTGCGCAGGTTGGCCCCGCACTTGGCACGATTCGCTTGCTCCCGCACTCTTGCCAGTACCGGAAGAAGGATCCCGATGACCACCGTGATGATGCCAATGACGACCAGCATTTCCACGAGCGTGAAGGCAACGCGAGATCGTATGAACGCCGAGCCTTTCATGACGGTCCTTATCTTCAAGACGACCACCCGGGGCAGGGCCGAATCATGCAAAGGGGGTCAGGCCTGAATGCCATTCGGCTAAGCGATAACTCTTTCCAGCGGTGAGGGTTCGGGGTATTCCCTTCTCGGCCGGTTCATCAGGTCGTAGGGTTTGATGCGTCGCTTGAGAACGCGTGGGTGCCAGCGTCCAGGACGAAGGGGATTGACAATCAAATCGATCGGGTCTTGCGTCGCCGGCTGATGGCAGCGCGAGCAGAGCCGGCGCAGCGTGTCGATGAAGCTGACTCGGTTGGGGTCTACACCCTGACGCCCGGCGGCCAGCACCATCGC
>JBBQPD010001026.1:0-2594 GCA_038331535.1 Gemmatales bacterium
GGCGTCGGCAACAGACGGCGCCAGGAGGACGAGAGCGGACAAACCCAATGCCGCGGTCACGAGTAACTTGTGCATGATGCGTCCCTCCAGTAAAGGCCGGGCAGGTGTCCCCGGCGACCCATTTATCTCTCCACGGGGAGAACGCTGGACGATACCGGGCTTGCGCGCGCATCATTCTCTTTCAATATTCTGCAACCGCAAAAACCCGCCGGCGGCGCGAGAAGGGATGGGACCGCGTTCGGCCTTCAGTCGGCGGCTGAGACTAGCGACGGAGAGGAATGGAGTGTCCGGTAGTGGGTCCGTTTGCCGCTTGCGGCTTAGCGGGGGACGGCCGTTCGCCGAATATCAGCCTAGAACTCGTCCCTTGCGCCGGTTGCGCTCAACCTTGGCTTGCGTCGCCGCCGCGATTTCGCGCCACCACTCCTTCCAGCCCGTCTTGCCGTGCAGGCCCCAGGCGAGATAGACGCGCAGGAAGCGCAGCCGATCGGTGCGCGTCAGACCCGCATGTTCGACGAAGCTGGCGCACAGCCGCGTCAGGTTCTTGACGCGGCGGGCGCGGCTCAACTCGCCGTGGCGCGTTACGCCGACGAGGTCGATGAACCACACCGCCATTTCGTCATCCGAGGTCGTCGCGCCGTCGGCGAGCCAGACTTTCGCGGACCGGGCCAGCGACCAGCCGGTGCGGCTGACGAGCAGGTTCGCCGCCTTCAGATCGCGGTGCGACAGGCGGCGTTCGTGCAGCGTGCGGATCAGTCGGGCGACGCGGTCGATCAGGCCGTGCAAGATCACGCGCCGCTCCGCCTCGGGTCGGGACGCCAGCTCAGTGATGAATGCCGCCAAATCGCGGGCTTCCGGCACTTTCTCGGCGAGCAGGTAACCTTCGCGCGTCAGGCCGAAGCGGCGTCGATGGAAGACGGCGAGCGGCCGCGGCGTCGGCAGGCCGCGCAGGCGCAGGCCGTGGCCCATGACGTAGGAACGCAGCGCCGGCGTCGGCCGGAACAGCGCCGCCCACGGGTCGGAGCGCGCGACGGCGAAGCGCTTGTAGACGAGTCGGCGCGGGCCGTCCGGACCGGGCAACTCCAGCTCGACGACGCGGGACGACGGCGAGTCCTTCAGCACGACGACGCCGGGGCGGCGGAACGGTTCGTCGGGGTCGGCCAGCAGCGCGGCGAGGGCGTCCTTCGGCAAATCGGCGACGGCATGACCCGCCACGTCGCCGGCGCGGACGCGGCGGAAATAGCGGTTGTCGCCGAGGCAACGGCGGTCGTGCTGCCGCCAGAAACGCAGGTTCGATTCGAGGGTGCGGCACTCCAGGTCCGCCGCTTGCGGCTTCGCGGTCGCCGCGATTCCGCAAGCGGCGCTGTTGTACGCGCGCCAGAACCGCAGCCGATCCGTGCGGTCCGAGCGCAGCGCGAACCAGCGGTTCATGACGACAAGGTTCGCGGCGCGGGCCGCCGCGCCCAACGGAGCGCCGAGCCGCACCGCCAACAGGTCCACCAGGCAGAGTAGCGGTTCGTCGTCCTCGACGAGTCGCAGCAGGATGTTGGCGGGGTGCAGATCGTCGTGGACCGCGCCGGCGTCGTGCATCGCCGCGAGCAGCCGGCCCAGCGCGAGCGCCAGCCTTTGTCGCAAGCGCGTCCGCCGCGCCGCCGGAAGTGCGGGCAGTCCCGTCTCGAAGAACTCGCTGAGCGCTTGCGTGTGCGGCACTGTGCGCGTCAGCAGGTAACTCGCCCCCATTCCGCGGCGCGGTTCGCCGACAGCCAGCGCCTCGACTGCCGGCACGTGCAGCGTCGCCAGGGTCACGGCCCGATCGTACTCGGCGCGGGCGCGACTCGGGCGGATGAAGTGTTGTAGCCAGGCGCGGACGCCGGAGGCAGGGTAGCATTTCAGGTGAAAGTCGAGGCCCGGCAGCGCGACGCGGTACAGAGAGCGGTGGCCTGCCTGCTTGACGATCGTCGCCCGGCCATCGGCCGACCACTCGGCCAGGCGCAGGCCGTCCGGGCCGAACAGCTCGGCGCGGCGCTCAAACAGGTCCGGCCGCAACGACCAGCGCACGCCGCCGCAATCGTGGTCGATGGTTCCCGTCATGCCGCCCTCGTTCGGCGTCGTTCCAAATCGTTCAGCAAGTCGAGCCAGCATTCCGCCCCTGCCGCGACGCTGTAGCGCGCTTCCAGCAACGCCCGGCCCATGCGACCCATGCGCCGGCGCAATCCGGGATCGGCCGCCAGGCGCGCGATCGCCTCCACCCACTGTGCCGGCGTCTCGGCCAGGAAACCGGTCTCGCCGTGGCGCACCATCTCGGCGTGGACGCCGACGGGGTTCGCGACGACCGGCAGACCCGCCGCCATGTACTGCAACACCTTCAGGCCACACTTACCCCGGCTCCAGAGATCAGCGGGGACGTGGGCGATGCCGATGTCCGCCGCCGCGATCTCCATAGCCTCACTCGCGGCGCTCCAAGGACAGGCGATCACCGGCAGGTCGGGCGGCTCGAAGAAGCGGTCGCAGATCATTTTCAGGCGCACGCCCGGCACGCCGCGGCCAATCTCTCCCAGCAGCGGCGCGACGGCTTGCAGCCCCTTGAGCGTGGAAGA
>JBBQPD010001027.1:0-2590 GCA_038331535.1 Gemmatales bacterium
TTACCGTCGCCAGGTGCCCTGGGCCGACTCGCCGGACTCGGTCCGCGCTTTGCCGCGACCCTGTCGGCGTCGGCACGCTTCCTTTATCCCGCCTTTCTCGACCGTGCCTCCGATGCCGACTTTACCGATGCCATCGCGCGCTTTTATGAGGCGGTCGTGCGTCCGTCGCTGCACCTGGATACGTTGCGCGGTCGGGCGGGTTTTGTGCGGCATGGCATCGGCTACCTGTTACGCGGTCTCGATTCGCTGCCCCTGAAGGTGGAGAACCTGCTCAGCCCTGCCGGCGCGTATCACGTCCCCGGCCTCGGCCCCGCGTTCTGGTCGGCACTGGTGCAGGCGACCCAGCCCGCGCGGCTGCCTGGCTGGACGCCGGAGATTGTGTCCGGGCTACGCCGCCTCGGGCTGGCGCGCTGGCGAACCGGCGCCGGACCGGGGGCCGTCTACGCCGCGCTACAATCAGCGGGCGCGGAGATTCGAGCGCGGCTGCCCGAGTTGACGGCGATGCAGGTCGATCATTTCCTGACGCTGGTCGCCGCGATGCGCGGCCGCGACCTATGGGGGACTGCGAAGCCGCAAGCGGAGGATGATGATCCCGTGGCGGGCGCGGTCCGACGCGAGCGCGCCCGGACGCCGGCGCGCGACCGCATCAAGCAGCGCGGCACGGCCCTGGCTCGGGCACACGAAGAACTGGAGAACGGTCTCGCCCGCCGCGATGGCAAACGTCTGGGCTCCGCGCTGGCCGTCGCCGACCCGGACGGCATGGGCCGTGCGCCGCTCGACTGGAGAGAACACGGCGAAACGCTGACGTTGTGGATCGGCCGACTCTGGGAGACCGACGACCCGTATGCCATGCTCGCGTCATTCTGGGAGGCCGACCCGTTGCCTGGCGCGGGCCTGTGGTTGCCGGCAGCGGTGCTGCACTTGCGCGACTCCCAGCACTTCGCCCCGTGGAATGACGCCGTTCGCCAGGGCTGCGCCGTTCACGACGACAGCGCCGACGGCGCCGAACCCGCCGCAGTGCGCTACCGGCTCTTCAACGAGGCCGTCGCCGCGCTGCGCGCCCGCCATCAACTGCATCCGTTGGAGGTGCCCGCGGTGCTGAGCGCGATGGGCGAACGCGAAACGGCAAGCCAACGGCCAGCGCGTGCCGAGTTCGGCGGGTTTTGTGGCGATACGTTCCGCTTCCTCGCCGAGATGGGGCACAACAACAACCGCGCCTGGATGGAACGGCAGCGCGATCGCTATCGCTTCGTCGTCCGCGAACCGTTGATCGAGTTGTGCGAGACGATCGCGCGGCGTTACGTCACGCCGGTGCTGCGCGGCGTCTACGGCTGGGATCTTGACACGGAGCCGCGCAGCGGTCGGGCGCTGACAAGCGTGTGCCGCAACGCCTACGGCCGCGGCGACCCGTACAACACGACGCTCTGGATCGCGTTCGGAGCGCGCGGCAAGCGGCACGACGGCGCCCAGTTCTTCCTCCGCCTGGACGCGACCGGCGTGTACTTCGGCCTGCGCATCGGCCGCAAGGCGCGGGCGGCGGCGCGGCTGTTCAAGCACAACCTGCAGCAAAACGCCGAGTTGCTCTTCCGCGCCCTCACGGATCGGGGGGCACTGGCGACACATCTTTTCGGCGACGCCGATTCTCCGAAGCTCGAAACTCCGCTGTCGTCCGTCGCCGACCTGCGCCAGTGGGCGGCGGGGCGCTCCTTCGAGGCGTCCCGGTCGCTGCCGGCCGATGCGCCGCTGTTAGGCGGCGACGATCTGGTCGGCGAGATTCTGCTGACGTTCGATCGTCTGTTGCCACTGTTCGGCTGTGCGCTCGAGGCGAACGCCGCCGAATTCTTGACTGGCCGCCTGGGCGTGAAAGGCGTCGGCAACGGCTTCAGCGAAAACGACTTTCGCTGCGCCACCTATCTCGGCGACGACTGGCTGCGCCAGGCGCGCGGCCTGCTGGAATTGAAACGCCAGCTGATCCTGCAAGGCGTCCCCGGCACCGGCAAGACGCACGTCGCTCGCTGTCTGGCCCGGCTACTGGCCGGCGGTCGAATGGATGCGGTGCGGCTGGTGCAGTTCCACCCCGCCTACAGCTACGAAGAATTTGTCGAGGGGATCAAGGTGCGGTCGGTCGAGGTCAACGGCCGGCACGATGTGACCTACCCTGTTGAGGATGGCCTGCTGTGCGCCTTCGCCGCCGAGGCCGCCCGCCGACCGGCCGAGCCGCACGTCCTGGTCATCGACGAGATCAATCGCGGCAACCTGCCCCGCGTCTTTGGCGAGCTGCTCTACCTTCTGGAATACCGCGAGCAATCGGTCGGCCTACCCTACTCGAAGCGCGGCTTCCAGCTGCCGGCCAACCTCTACCTGCTCGGCACCATGAACGCCGCCGACCGCTCCGTGGCGCTGGTCGATCAGGCGCTACGACGCCGCTTCTCTTTCCTGGACATGCCGCCAGACGCGGCTGTGCTTGCGTCCTGGCTCCAGGCTCACCCTCCGGCCGACGGCCCCGATTTCGCCGCGGCGGTCGTGGGTTTGTTCGAGCGGCTCAACGCCCGGCTACGATCGAACCGCGGGCCAACGGCCCAGGTCGGCC
>JBBQPD010001028.1:0-2589 GCA_038331535.1 Gemmatales bacterium
CAGCGACTCCTCCGAGTGATGGCCGACGAAACGGACCGCGACGCACTTCATCCCACCCGCCTTCGCCGCCTGCACTCCAGCCACCGCGTCCTCGAAGACGACGCTCCGTTGCGGCGCCATGCTGAGACGCTCGGCCGCAACCTGAAACACTTGCGGATCGGGCTTGCCGCGCTGCGTATCTTCCATGCCGACGATAGCGTCGAAATAGTCCGCACCGCCGGTCTGCTCCAGAATCAGGCGCAGGTTTTCGCGCGGAGCGCTGGAGCCGATGGCCTGGCGAAAGCCGGCCCGTTGCAACCCTTCGAGGAGGGAACGGACGCCCGGTAGAAAGACCACGCCGTTGCGCGCGGCGCTGCGGTACAACTCCTCTTTGCGATCTCCCAGCCGCGCGACTTCTGCCACGTCGAAGCGCGCGCCGAACAGGAACTGGATGATGTCCGGGTTGCGCCGGCCAAAGGTGGCGGCGAAGTCGGCGCGAGTGAAGTCGCGGCCCCGCTCACGGCAGACCGCGAGCCAGGCGTCGAAGTGCATCTCCGCCGTATCGACCAGCGTGCCGTCCATGTCCCAGATCGCCGCGAAACCGTTCTCGATCGCCATCGCGCCATGCTCCGCTGGAAAAAATTCACCACAATTCGTCTCGCCGCTTGCGGCTTAGCGGTCCGGCGCCTCCAAGCCGCAAGCGGCAATCGAGCGCCTCCCTCGCCTTGACACCCGGCGGCGGTTCTGCGACCTTTTCAGGCAACGCCTCGACCCTGCAAGGAGGGAATGCCATGGACGGCGCATCCCGCGTTGAACCGCTGCCCTATCGCCTTTCGCTGGTACTGCCCGCTTTCAACGAAGCGGCCGGCATTCGTCAGGCCGTGCTGGAAGCCGACGCCGCCCTCTCCCCACTTGTAGAAGACTACGAAATCCTCGTCGTGGACGACGGCAGTGAGGATGGCACGGCCGCGGTCGTCGAGGGAGTCGCGGCCGAGTGTCCGCGCGTCAAAGTCCTGCGGCACACGGCCAATCGCGGCTACGGCGCCGCCCTCCGCACCGGCTTCGAGGCCGCTGCGTTCGAGCTGGTCGCCTTCACCGACGCCGACTGTCAATTTCACCTCGCCGATCTGGCCCGCCTGCTGCCGCTGACCGACGCTTGTCCCCTCGCCGTCGGCTACCGCGAGGACCGCCAGGACCATTGGCGGCGCCGCTTCCTGTCGGGCGGTTACAACCTCCTCGCCCGCACGCTGCTGGGAACGCGCGTCCGCGATCTCGATTGCGCGCTCAAAGTCTTCCGCCGCGACGCTCTGGCAAAGTTGCTACCCGAGTCGGCCGGTTTCTTCGTCAATACGGAGATGCTTACCCGCGCCCGGCAGCTTCGCATGCGGGTCGCTGAGACAGGTGTCCGCCATCGGCCGCGCGCCGCGGGAACAAGCAAGGTGTCGCTCGGCGATGTGCCGCGCACGCTGTCCGCGCTGCTGCCGTTTTGGTGGTCGCGCGTGCTGTTCGCGGGGCGCGACCAACGGCCCGAGCGACAGCCATCGCCGTGGCCAGCGCTGGCGCTGTTACTGGCGCTGGCGGCACTGCTGTTCCTCACCCGCCTCAGGGCGCCGCTGTTGGAACCGCAGGAAGCCCGCTATGCCGAGATTCCCCGGCAAATGCTCGCCGAGGGAAAGTTCGTCGTGCCGGTCCTGCACGGCCAGCCGTACCTCGACAAGCCGCCGCTGCTGTACTGGCTGGTGATGGGCAGTTACCGGATATTCGGCGTCTCCGACTGGGCAGCCCGACTCGTTCCCGGTCTCGCCGGCGTGCTGACAGTGTTACTCGCCTACTTCTGGGGCCGGCGCGTCGTCGGCCACCGCGCGGCGCTGTGGGGGGCGCTGGTCCTGTGTCTCTCGTCACGATTCGTCTACCTGGGACGCATGTTGAGCATGGATGGGCTGCTCGCCCTTTTCGTCACCGCAGCGCTGGCAGCGGCGCATGCCGCTCTGGACGGCGCGAGAACACGCTGGCGCTGGTGGCTGCTATCGGCGACGGCCTGCGCCCTGGGCGTGCTGACGAAGGGGCCGGTCGCGCTCGTCCTCGTCGCGGTGCCGGTCGTACTCTACCGCCTCCTCGACGCCCGTTGTCCGCGCCTGTCGCTGCGACACGGTGTCGCCTTTAGCGGCGTCGTTTTCGCGGTCGCCGGGCCGTGGTTCGTGGCGGCGGCGCGCGCGGAAGGGGAGTTCGCCGGCTACTTCTTCTGGACGCACAACGTCGTCCGTTTCCTCGCACCGTTCGACCACGCGGAGCCGGTCTGGTACTTCCTGCCCGGACTACTCCTCGGCCTGCTGCCGTGGACGTTGCTATTACCAGGACTGGTGCGCTTCCTGGCGCGCCGCTCGGCACGATCCGCGGCGCGGCGGACACCGGCGCTCGGCTTCTTCCTGCTGGCGTTCACTTCGGCGTTCGCGTTTTTCTCGGCATCGGGCTGCAAACGGCCGGCGTACATCCTGCCGGCGCTGCCGCCGTTGGCCCTGGCCCTCGGCTGTTACCTCGACGCGGTCATGGCGCGCGGCGCCTGGCTGAATGTCCGCGGTGCGCTGGCGCAGCGCGGTAGCCGACTCGCAT
>JBBQPD010001029.1:0-2575 GCA_038331535.1 Gemmatales bacterium
GACGACGGTCGGCACCTTGTCGTAGAGGTGTTCCTTCAGCGCCGGCCCGACCGCGATGGGCGCGCTGGCCAGCTCCAGCCGCGGCGTGCGTCCGGAAGACGTCTCGACCCAGTAAACCTGTCCTTCGAGCGCCTGGCCGAGCCACTGGCCGATGCTCGTCTGCAGCTGGCGCACGCGCTCGGCGACCGACGTGAATTCGATCTGCTGCTCCTCTTCGAGCCGATCCGCGACCTCGTCGATCTGCGAGGCCAGTTTCTTCAGCTCCTCGGAGAGCATGTCGGGCACGATGTTCGGTTCGCGGACGCGCACCGAATCGCCGGACGATTGCGCGCGGTTCGCGGCCTGCGGCTGCGCCCCTCGCCAGCCGCTACGCGGTTGATTGATCGCCCAGGTCAGGACGGTGTTGAAGAAGCGCTCGCCGGCCTGACGCGTCGCCTCGACCTGGCGAATCCCCTCTACGGTGCCGAAGAAGGCGAACAATCCGCGGTGCTGGCGATTGTAGAGCTTGTTCAGCAGCCATTCGAGGGCGCCGCGGCTGACGTGGAGGCCGAGGTGGTCGGCGGCCACGTCTTCGAGGGTGTGGGCCTCGTCGAAGATGACGGCCTTGTAGTCGGGCAACAGGCTGGCGCCTTCCCGGCGCAGGGCGAGGTCGCTGAAGAACAGCGAGTGATTGACGATGAGGACGTTCGCCCCGAACATCTGCTTGCGCGCCTTGAAGTAGAAGCAGCGCGCGTAGTCGGGGCAGCCGCGACCGAGGCAGTTGCCGCTGTCGCTCTCGACGAGATCCCAGACGGCCGGCGCCGGCTGAAAGTCGAGATCGCTGCGGCTGCCGTCCTGCGTCTTCCGCGACCAACGGCCGACGGCGAGGAGCTGCTCGGCGGCGCCCGGTTCGGTCAGCAGCGCCCCGCCGCGCTGCTGAGCGCCGCGCAGCCGCCGCATGCTGAGGTAGTTCGAACGCCCCTTGACGAGCACGGCACTGAACGGCTGCGGCATGACGCTCTGGAGGAACGGCAGATCCTTGCGGACAAGCTGTTCTTGCAGGCTGATGGTGTGCGTCGAGATGACGACGCGGTTTTCCTTGGCCTTGAGCGCGTGCTGAATGGCAGGCACGAGATAGGCGAACGACTTGCCGACGCCGGTGCCGGCCTCGACCATGAGATGCTGTTTGTCGGCGAGCGCGGCGGCGACGGCGTCGGCCATGGCGAGCTGTTGCGGCCGGGCCTCGTAGTTCGCCAGCCGCTGGGCGATGACGCCGCTGCGGCCGAGGATGGATGGGATGGACATGAATCAACTACTCGGAGAAGTCGTTGGTGAAGGCATGGCGAGAAGTTTGCCTTGTCGGACCAACTCGTCGAATCGTCGCCGAAGGAGCGCCAGATCAATGTGCCGCCCCTCGGCCTGCTGCCTGTCGAGTTCCTCTCGGTAGGCGCGCACGTATTCGTCCACCTCGTCGCGATTCTGCCGATAGAACTCCAGCACCTTGTTCAACTCTTCTACCGACAACGTCGGAAATTCCTCGTGAAGTTGTTCGGCGTCGAAGCTCTGCTCGCGGTGGCCATAGATGACGTGATACAACCCAATCCGGCTACCCTGCAGGCGGATGTCGTTGTAGGGCAATTCGACCAGAAAGTCCGGCAGGTTCATCGGTCTGTTCCTCCACACGGGGCAAGGGCATTATACCAGCGCGGTCGAAGCGCACAAAGACAGGCCGAGCAGCCGGACCTACCATGATAGGAAGAGGTGAAAAATGCTCGGGTTATCGTTCACGTTCGCCGACATGGGGCCGCTTTTTGAGTTCAAGCCTCCGTACTTCGGAGTCGGCTTCGGACTGTTATTGTTCTTCCTGTTCTATTTTGTCGGAAGACCACTTGCGCGGTTCTTTCGCGACATTAATCCCGTTGCCGCAGCACGGATAGCCTTTCGCGATCGAAGACTGGCGTTACAGTCACAGTTCTTCCAGACCGCCGCCGCCACCGGCAAGCCGCGCGGCCTGCGCTGGAAAGCGTGCGACTGGGACGGCGTCGTCGAATTCGCGCGCGAGAAGGGCACGGGGCGCCTCGCCGCGCTGGTCGGCGTCACGATTCAGTTCGAGGCCATCGAGGGCGGCGACATGGAAGGCGTGGCGGCGGTCGGCAATCTGCGCAATGCGTCGGCGGTATTCTTCTACGACCGCGGCCAGTGGCGAACCATCGGCAAGGCCGTCTTTAACCTCAACCCCGACGAGGCGCTGACGCACTTCGCGGCGCAGTACGAACGGCTCATCTGAGCGCGAAACCCCGTCCGTGTTTACGTTTCGCGCGGATCCGCGCGAAACGTAAACACGCAAGGGAGCTAGGACGGGGACAGCGGATAATCGATAATCGCGAGTCCCAGCGACGGTATCTCCTGCAACCGCCGCCAGCCGCGCGTGACGCGCGCTTCTTCGGCGGCGACAAACGCGGCGTCCAGCGTCTCCTTGGCGAAGAAGCCCGCGCAGCGCACCGGCGCGAAGGCCGAATCGACGACATACTGCGCCAGCGCCGGGTTGCAGCAAATGTGGCGCTCGCGCAACAGGTGCAGCTGCTCCGGCGGCACT
>JBBQPD010001030.1:0-2568 GCA_038331535.1 Gemmatales bacterium
AGACTTCATCCAGTGCCTTGCGGTCGGCCGGCTTCTCCTCCGGCTCGGCAGCGAGCACCGTCCCTGCCAGGAAAAACGTCCCTCCCAGGAGGAGAGCAAAATACGACCGAGACGACGAATCGGACATGGGACTTTCTCCCTGGGATTCACACTTTACGACACTCTCTTTGACGCGGTTTGTCGCGAGGTCGTTCCCCTCTCGCCGCTGGCTTCGAAAAAAAATCTGTTGTCGCCTGTACGAAACTTCTCCGCGCGCGCCACTATTAAAGATGTACGCTTCGCCCCTCGGAGGAATGACCATCATGCGCCTGACTTTACGCACGCTGCTCGCCTACCTCGACGATACGCTGGACCCCGGCGAGATCAAGCAGATTGGCCAGAAAGTCGCCGAGAGCGACGCGGCCCAGGAATTGATCGCCCGCATCAAGCAGATCACCCGGCGGCGCCGCCTCACCACGCCGCCGCTCACCGGTCCCGGCGCCAAGTTCGACGCCAATACGGTCGCCGAATACCTCGACAACGACCTGCCGTCCGACCAGGTCTCCGAGCTGGAGAAGACCTGTCTGGAGTCGGACGTTCACCTCGCCGAGATCGCGGCCTGTCACCAGATTCTGACGCTGGTGCTCGGCGAACCGGCCCTGGTGCCGCCGACGGCCAAGGAACGCATGTATCAGCTCGTTCAGGGCCGCGAGGCGATTCCCTACCGCAAGGCGCCGGCGCCGCTGACGGCGGCGTCGTCGGGGCCGCGTCACGACCCCGATCCGGACGAGTCGCCGCTGCTCGGGCTGCCGTTCTTCCGCCGGCCGAGTTGGATGGCCTGGGCGCTTCCTGCCGCCGCCGGCTTTCTCGTCGTCGCCCTCGGCATCGCCATCTGGAATGCCTTGCCGTCCAAACCCACGCAGTATGTCGCCGTCGATCCCAAAAAGCCGAACCCGGCCAAGGATCAGGACAAGGACGCCGGCCCCGCCGACAAGGATAAAGTCAAAGACAAGGACATGGCGGACCCGGTTAAAGAGCCGATCAAGGATCCGATGAAGGATCCCGTCAAGGATCCGATGAAGGATCCCGTCAAAGACCCGGTGAAAGATCCGGAGCCGCCGCCACGCATCGGCCGCCGCGCGCCGCCTCCACGGACGGAGCGCATCCACATCGGCGTCTACCAGTTGTCGGACCGGATTCCAACCGCGCTGGTCACCCGCGCGCGGCAGGCCGGCGACGCTTCCTACAAGCGCCTGATGCCTGGCGCCGCCGTCTACAGTAGTGAATCGCTCATGAGCCTGCCCGGTTATACGTCGCAGATCGACACGAAGACCGGCGTGTCGCTGACCATGCGCGGCAACCTGCCGGAGTTCTCGATCAACCCGCTCATGGACTCCCTGCTCGAAGCCGAGGTCGTCCTGCACGCCGCGCCGGAGGGCATCGACCTCGACCTGACGCTGGACCGCGGCCGCATCTACCTGACCAGCCTCAAGGAGAACAAGGACGCCGTAGTGCGTTTGCGCTTCCTCGAACAGGTGTGGGACGTGACCCTGAAGGAAGGCGCCGAGGTCGGCGTCGATCTCATCAAGAAATATCCGACAGACGTCAACTATCTGAAGGAGGAGCCGTGGGCCAGCGTGGCCTTCTGCGTCCTCCAGGGGAAAGTGGACGTGACGATCAACGGCTACCCCAAGCCGACGAAGCTCGAAGCGCCGCCGGGACCGGCCCTGCTGCAATGGGACAGCGCCACCGACCAGCCGCCGACGCCCATCGGCGTGCAGGGGTTACCGTTGATCTGGAGCCGAAAATCACCCGACAGCGTCCTGAACAGGCTCCTCAAGGAGATGGGTGATGCCTGGGAGAAAACCAAGCCGGAAAACGCCCCGCGCCTCAAACTCGAGATGGACTATTACCGGTCCCAGCTCAATAACACCAAGGCCGCGCTGCTGGAGCTGGAAGCGCTGGGACGGGACTTGACCGATCAGAAGCCCCTCGATTCGGTCCTGCTCAATGCGCGTGAGGACATGAAGAATCCGTATCGCCGGCACATCGCCGTCTTTGCCCTCGGCGCGCTGGGCGAGCTGGAGTTGCTGCTCTCCGTCCTCACGGATGAGGATCCCGAACATGCCCCCGAGCGCGACAACGCCGTCTTCGTCCTCCGCCGTTATCTGAGCCGCGGGCTGGAAGCCTCGCGCGTTCTGTACTCCGAGGAGGGAACGAAGAAGAGCGGCGTGCTGGTCAAGAAGTACGAGGAAAAGGACGCCCAGAAGGTCTTCGATTTGCTGCACGATTTCGATCCGAAGGTGCTGACGCCGGAGACGTTCGGCCTGCTGACGTACTATCTCAAGAGCAACAACATGGCGGTGCGCCACCTGGCGTTCTGGCACCTGCTCCGGTTGTCGGTCGACGTGAAGGTGCCGCAGAAGGCGCTGCTGTATAATCCGGCCGACCCGTCGATCCCGCGCCGCAACGAGGCCGCGTCCGAGTGGCAGCAGCTCGTCGAGGACAAGAAGCTGCCGCCGCGGCGCTGAGGTTGCATTACCGGCGAGCGGGGGCCGTTAGGCCCCCGGTGAGTCACCGGGGGCCTAA
>JBBQPD010001031.1:0-2560 GCA_038331535.1 Gemmatales bacterium
AGCGTACTCCTGGCCCGCACCATCGGCCGCCTGCTGCGCTACTTCATCGCCAAATGGCGCGACGGGCCGATCTTGATCGTCGCCGACCGCATCGACGCCATCCGCGCCCAGCTCGCCGTTCTCGGCCTGGAGGGCCAGTTTCATCCGCTTTACACGCGCATGGTCCCCGCGCATCATGTCGTCCGGATCGAACTGGTGGGTTGCCCCGATCCGAACCCGACCTACTCCCGGTTCTTCGCCCCGGCTCGAAACTCGTTGCCGGCCAGCGTCGCCGAAATCGGCACACAGTATATAAGTGCCGCCTACCGCGAAATTGACCGCTGGCTGGACCGAGTGCCCGCGCGCGAACCGCTCGGCGTGTGCTTCTCCGGCGGTATCGATAGCGGCGCGGTGTTCCTGCTGACCTATCACGCGCTGCTGCGGCGCGGGGAAAGCCCGGCCCGGTTCAAGGCGTTCACGCTGTCGGTGGACGGCGGCGGCGCCGACCTGGCGCAAGCGCAAGAGTTTCTGCGCCGGTTGGGGCTGGAACTGTTCCTGGAGCCGATTCCCGTCCCGCGCGCGGATGTGAATATCGAAGACGCCATTCGCGCGATCGAGGATTACAAGCCGCTCGACGTGCAGTCGGGGGCGATGGCCCTGGCCCTGTGCCGTGGCATTCGCGCGCGCTATCCGGAGTGGAAGTACCTGCTCGACGGCGACGGCGGCGACGAGAATCTCAAGGACTATCCCATCGAGGAGAACCCGGAACTGACGATTCGCAGCGTGCTCAACAATCTGCTGCTCTACCAGGAAGGCTGGGGCGTCCAGGCGATCAAGCACTCGTTGACCTATTCCGGCGGCCAGAGCCGCGGTTACGCTCGTACCTATGCCCCGCTGGCGCAGACGGGATTCGTCGGTCTCAGCCCCTTCGTCTGTCCGGCGGTGATCGCCGTCGCCGAGGCGATTCCGTTCATCGAGCTGACCGGCTGGGACCACGAACGGCTGTACAACCTCAAGGGGGAAGTGGCGGCCGCCGGAATCAAGGCGGTGACCGGCCTGGAACTGCCGGTCTTCCCCAAGCGCCGTTTCCAGGACGGGGCGGCAGATCACACACGCGCGGACAAACTGTTTCCGTCCGGCGAGCTTCCTTATCGCCAGATCTTTCAGAGGGTCTATGAAGCCGGTAGCGCTCTTCGGGGATGACGAAATCGTCGCGCGCCGTCCGCCGCGCAACCCGGTTTCGGCCGACCGCCCCTACGCCTGGCTGGTGGAGCCGGAGTGTTCCGCCCGCGGCCGCGTCGTCGAGGTGGCCACGGTGTTCCTCACCAACCGGGAGTGCCCGTTCCGCTGCCTGATGTGCGACCTGTGGAAAAACACGCTGGAAACGTCCGTCGCGTCCGGGCAAATACCGGCGCAGATTCGCTGGGCGTTGGCGCAACTACGGCCGGCGCAGCACCTCAAACTTTATAACAGCGGCAACTTCTTCGACCCGCGCGCCATTCCACCCGAGGATTACGAGGCGATCGCGCGCCTGGCCGATCCGTTCGAGCGCGTCATCGTGGAGAGCCATCCCCGGCTGGTTGGCCCCCGCTTCCGCGATTTCCGCTCTCTCGTCGCCGTCGAGTTGGAAGTGGCGCTGGGATTGGAGACGGTCCACCCCGACGTTTTGCCGCGCCTCAACAAACAGATGACACTGGACGACTTCGCCCGCGCCGTCGGTTCTCTTCGAGCTGAGGGCGTGGCGGTGCGGGCCTTCATTCTGGTCCGGCCGCCTTTCCTGACGGACGCCGAGGGCTTGGAATGGGCCAAAAAGTCGCTGGATTACGCCTTTTCACTCGGCGTGGAGTGTTGCAGTCTGATTCCGACGCGCGGCGGCAACGGCACGATGGAAGAACTGGCACGCCTGGGACAATTTGCTCCGCCTTCTCTCGCTTCGTTGGAGCAAGCCCTCGAATACGGCTTGTCGCTGCGGGCCGGGCGTGTCCTGCTCGACCTCTGGGACATGGGGCTGATTTCGCCCGAAGCGGCCAATCGAGAAGCACGAATCGCCCGGCTGGCGCGGATGAACCTGACGCAGCTATTGTCGCCTTGAAGGAGCCGCGCACGAAGTAAGCGGGGGGAAGACCGCTTACTTCGTGCGCGGCTCCTTCTACGGACCGGAATTCGAGGAATCGTCATGAACCGGCTCGACTGCGATCTCGCCATCGTCGGTTCCGGATTCGGCGGCACCTTGCTGTCGTTGATCGCCCAGCGGTTGGGCTTTTCCGTCGTCCTGCTGGAGCGCGGCACGCACCCGCGCTTCGCCATCGGCGAGTCCTCGACGCCGCTTGCGGATTTCAAGCTCGCGGCCATTGCCGATCGCTTCGGGCTGGACTGGCTGCGGCCATTCTCGAAGTACGGCACCTGGAAAAGCACCTATCCGCACATCACTTGTGGCCTCAAACGCGGCTTCAGCTTTTTCAAACACGAGGCACAGCGGCCGTTTACGCCCGACGAGTTCAATGCCAACGCCCTGCTAGTCGCCGCCAGTCCTGATGATGCGACTTCCGACACGCACTGGTTCCGGGCCGAGTTCGATGCG
>JBBQPD010001032.1:0-2559 GCA_038331535.1 Gemmatales bacterium
GCGTGCTGACGAAGGGTCCGGTCGCGCTCGTCCTCGTCGCGGTGCCGGTCATTCTCTACCGCCTTCTCGACGCGCGTTGTCCGCGCCTGTCGCTGCGGTACGGACTCGCCTATCTCGGCGTAGTTTTCGCGGTCGCTGGGCCGTGGTTCGTGGCGGCGGCGCGCGCGGAAGGGGAGTTCGCCGGCTACTTTTTCTGGAAGCACAACGTCGTCCGCTTCCTCGCCCCGTTCGACCACGCGGAGCCGGTCTGGTACTTCCTGCCCGGCCTACTCCTCGGCCTGCTGCCGTGGACGTTGCTATTACCGGGACTGGTGCGCTTCCTGGCGCGCCGCTCGGCACGATCCGCGGCGCGGCGGACACCGGCGCTCGGCTTCTTTCTGCTGGCGTTCGCTTCCGCGTTCGCGTTTTTCTCGGCGTCGGGTTGCAAACGGCCAGCGTATATCTTGCCGGCGCTGCCGCCGTTGGCCCTGGCGATTGGCTGTTACCTCGACGCCGTCATGGCGCGCGGCGCCTGGCTGAATGTCCGCGGTGCGCTGGCGCAGCGCGGTAGCCGACTCGCATTCCCGGCGGCGGCTCTGTCTGTGGCTGCTGGCGTCTGTCTCGTGATTGCCGCGACTGTCACTCGCTTCATACCTCCAACTACGGCACTGGTCTGGGTCACGGTCGGACTGGTCGGATTCGCCGGCCTCGTCCTCGTCCGCCGGGCGGTACGCTGGCCTGTCGCCGCCGCGGTCTGCTTCGCCGTGCTGCTGGGAGGCATCCACTTGTTGCTACCCGAGTACAATCGCCACTTCGGGCTGCGCACGAACCTGCGCGCCCACGTCGGTCAGATCAAGGACGAACGTTTGATCGTCATCTGCTATCCGCAACGCTGGGATTCCGTCAGCTTTTACCTGCCGGACGCCGAGGTGAAGGTCTACTCCGCGCGCGAGCATCGGCGTTTGTTGGCGGAGCTGCGCGACGACAAGCGGGTGCTGCTGGCGGTAAAGTCGGGCCGGGCGCTGGAATCCATCGTTTCCGAACTGCCGGGAGGGTTGGAGTTCGTCTCCAGCGCGCGGGACGCGGCGGTGACCGTCGGCTGGGTGCAGCCGCGCTCTTCGCCGCGGAACGATCGGTTCGCGGAGAAATGACGGAGAAACCATTTCCCCTCTCTCCCCTATAATGAGGTCGCAGCCCTTCCGCGACCCGAGGAGAGAGCCGTCATGGCCGCGACCGACTCCGGCCTGCCGACCCCGTTGACACTGAGCAAAGACAATCAGGGCCGACTCGTCATCGAGTGGAACGACGGCCACCGCGGCGTGTACGCCTGGTCGCACCTGCGGGCCAATTGCCCCTGCGCTGGTTGCCGCGACGAACGCGCGAAGCCGCCCGATCCCTTCCGTATCCTCAAGCCGACTGAACTCGCCCCACTGGCTCCCGTCGCCATGACGCGCGTCGGCCGTTACGCCTACAAGATTGTCTGGAGCGACGGCCACGACACCGGCATCTTCACCCTGGAACATTTGCGGGCGCTGTGTCAGTGCCCTGCTTGTCAACAGTCAGTAGTCAGTGGTTAGTGGAAAACTGGAGTGGTCCTTGCCACCTACCACTGACTACTGACTACTGACTACTGACCACTGGAGTTTTTCATGCAACCTCACGGCGGGCCGCCTCCCAAGATCGCGCTACCGAACATCAAGTACGTTGTCGCCGTCGCCAGCGGCAAGGGCGGCGTCGGCAAATCGACCGTCGCCGCCAATCTGGCCCTGGCCCTCAAGCAGGGCGGCGCCCGCGTCGGTCTCATGGACGCCGATATTTACGGCCCGTCTGTGCCGATCATGATGGGCGTTTCCGGCGTCGTCGATCAGCAGACCACAGTGTTGCCGCTGGAGCGCCACGGCATTCGGCTCATGTCGATGGGCTTCATCGTGCCGGCGACGCAGGCGGTGATCTGGCGCGGTCCGATGGTCCATCGGGCCATCACACAATTCCTGACCGACCTCGATTGGGGCACACTGGACGTGCTGGTGATCGATCTGCCGCCGGGCACGGGCGACGCTCAACTCACCTTGACGCAGACCTGTCCGCTGACCGGCGCGGTGATCGTGACGACGCCGCAGGACGTGAGCCTTCTCGACGCGCGCAAGGGACTGGAGATGTTTCGTCAGGTGCGCGTGCCGGTGCTGGGCATCGTGGAGAACATGAGCTACTTCATGGGAGATGACGGCAAGCGCTACGACATCTTCCGGCACGGCGGCGGCAAAAAGCTGGCGGCGGAGGCGGGAGTTGATTTCCTGGGTGAAGTGCCGATCGATCCGCGTGTCGCGGAGTGCGGCGACGCCGGCGAACCGATCGTCAACAAGTATCCCGATTCGCCGGTGGCCAAGGCGTATCGCGCTCTGGCGGCGACGGTACTCCGTGGATTGGAGCATGCGAACACGGGGCCTGATCTACCGGAACTGGCGCTCTGAGAGGCCGCTTGCGGCTTAGCGATCCGGTGCCGCCAAGCCGCGAGCGGCGACGCTACGCGCCAGGGCGGGTTTGTTGATCTTCTTGGCGGCAGGTCGTTCCTTCGGGCGA
>JBBQPD010001033.1:0-2551 GCA_038331535.1 Gemmatales bacterium
ACAACAAAGCGCAGCGGGCGACCCCGCCGGGGTGTGTTCGTGTCCTATTTCTCCGGGCGGGGTTGGGGTATGGGGCGGCGCGCGCTGCGGGGTGCGCGGACCGCGGACCGTAGACGATTCACGCTTTCAAGCGGTCCAGAAACACCATCGGGTCCGACAGGTCGGTGAGCAGCAAGTCGGGTGCATGCGCGGCGAGTTCCTCAGGCGAGTGCCAGCCGGTCGCGACGGCGACGACGCGCGCTCCGATGGCGCGGGCACAGCGCACGTCCAGTGGCGTGTCACCAATCACCCAGACGCGCTCGAGAAGCAGTGAACCGTTGAGCCGCTGGCCTGCCGCGCCCACGGCCTCGCGCGCCACATCGTCGCGGTCGAGATGCACGTCGCCGAAGCCGCCGCACGTGAAAAAATCGTACAGGCCGAAGAAGCCGAGCTTCGTCCGCGCGCCAGCGCGCGTATTGCCGGTCAGCAGGCCGATCAGCACATCTTCGCGGCCGCTCAGCGTCTTCAGAAGTCCCGCGATGCCCGGCAAGACACGGCCCTGGTGGCTCTGCAAACGTTTCGGCAAATGGCCGAGGTAGGCGGTAACGAGGCGCTGCCAGTTCTCGTCCGAATTGGCGAGGCCGTGCATCGCGAACAGGTCGCCGACGATGGCGCGGTCGGTACGGCCGCTGAGCGACAGCTTCTCGATGGCGTGCGGAATGCCGAACACCTCGGCCAGGGCGTCTTCAAGCGCCGCCTTGCCTGCCCCGCCGCTTGATATCAGGGTGCCGTCGATGTCGAAGAGGCAAACGTGCATTGGGTGGGGTCCATCATTCGTTTGAACCATGTCGGTGTCCGTCCCCATTAGCGTATCGACCGCGGTGGTCGTGGCGCCGCTTGCGGCTTGGCTGCGCCGCTAAGCCGCAAGCGGCAATCGAATGACTTGTCGCGCCCTCTGCGGTGGGTTACGATGCTCCCGTTCACCCAATGGCACCCACCAAGCGGACCCCGCCATGATTCACCGCCAATTGATGACCCTCGCAATCCTGCTCGCCGCCTCACCCGCCTGGGGGCAAGGCTTTACGCCCGAAGAGGCCGTAAAGCGCATGAAAGTGCCGGACGGCTTTCGTGTTCGCCTCATTGCCGCGGAGCCGCTGATCCGCCAGCCGGTCACCATGAGCTTCGACGACCGCGGCCGCCTGTGGGTGCTTCAGTACCTGCAATATCCGCATCCGGAAGGACTCAAGCCGGTCAGCGTCGATCAATACCTGCGCACCGTGTACGACAAGATTCCCGAGCCGCCGCCGAAGGGGCCGAAGGGAGCAGACCGCATCACCATCCTCGAAGACCCCGACGAGACCGGCCGCTACCGCAAGAGCAAGGACTTCCTCGTCGGCCTCAATCTCGCCTCCGGCATGGCTCTCGGACACGGCGGCGTCTACGTGACGCAACCGCCGTACCTGCTCTATTACAGGAACAAGGACGACCAGGCTGACGGTGACCCGGAAGTGCTGCTCAGCGGCTTCGGCATGCACGATTCGCACGCCTTTCCCAACTCTCTGCAATGGGGTCCGGACGGCTGGCTGTACGGCGCGCAGGGCAGCACCGTCACGTCGAACGTGCGCGGCCTCGAGTTCCAGCAGGGCATCTGGCGCTTTCACCCGCGCACGAAAGAGTTCGAGCTGTTCTCCGAGGGCGGCGGCAACACCTGGGGGCTGGATTTTGACCGCCACGGCAACGCCATCGCCGGCACCAACTTCGGTGGCGTCGCCATGCTGCATCAGGTGCAGGGCGGCTACTACGTCAAGGGCTTCGCAAAGCATGGGCCGCTGCACAACCCGCACACCTACGGCTATTTCGAGCATGTCCCCTACCAGAGCTTCCAGGGCGGTCACGTCACCTGCGGCGGCATCGTCTACCAGGGCGGCAGCTACCCCGAGCAATTCAACGACCGTTATATCGCCTGCAATCCGCTCTCCAATGCGCTGTTCTGGCACGAGCTGACGCCGAAAGCGTCGAGCTTCACGGCGAAGCACGGCGGTGATTTCGTGATCGGCAACGACACCTGGTTCCGGCCGATCGACGCCCTGACCGGCCCGGACGGCTCCGTCTACGTCGCCGACTGGGTCGATAAGCGCATCAACCACGTCGATCCGCGCGACACCTGGGACAAGACCAACGGCCGAGTCTACAAGGTCGAGTACCAGGGCACCAAGCCGCCGGACTTCCTGCCGCTGGGCAAGAAAACGAGCCTCGAGCTGGTCGGTCTGCTGAAACATCCAAACTCGTGGGTGACCGGCGAGGCACGGCGGCTGCTCGCCGAGCGCCGCGACTCGGCGGTTATCCCGGCCCTGAAGAAGAACATCGCGGAGAACAAAGGGCAACTGGCCCTCGAATCGCTGTGGGCGCTCTACGTCAGCGGCGGCTTCGACACGGACTACGCTTTTGAAACGCTCGGCCACGCCAACGAGGACGTGCGCGCCTGGACGGTGCGGCTTCTCGGCGACGAGAAAAAAGTGAGCGGCGACATGCGGAAACGGCTCGGCGTGTTGGGACGTCACGAGCCGTCGGC
>JBBQPD010001034.1:0-2548 GCA_038331535.1 Gemmatales bacterium
CCTCAAACCTCGCTTTGGCCTTCGCGCCCGCGGCGGGATCGACATCGACCTCGGTCCGCACCGTGGTGGTAAAGGTGGCTAACAGGCGGTAGTAGTCTTTTGTTGGGATCGGATCGTATTTATGGTCGTGGCAGCGGGCGCAACCAATGGTCAGCCCCAACATGCTGGTGCCGATGGTGCGCACGATATCGTCCAATTCGTCGTAGCGTTCCTTCTCGACCTGGTTGGCGGTGATCTGCGTGCTATGCACGCCGGCGCCGAGGAAGCCGGTCGCGGTGAGCGCGAGCGGATTGTCGGGGGCCAGCTCGTCGCCGGCGATCTGCCACTTGACGAAGGTGTTGTAGGGCACGTCCTGGTTGAGCGCCTTGATGACGAAGTCGCGGTAGTGGTAGGCCGTCGGCCGGTCGTAGTCGTGTTCGTAGCCGTGGCTTTCCGCGAAGCGGGCCAAATCGAGCCAGTGCCGCGCCCAGCGCTCGCCGTAGGCCGGCGACGCCAACAGTGTGTCGAGGAGCCGGTCGTAGGCGTCCGGCAACTTGTCGTTGAGAAAGGCGTCGATCTGTTCCGGCGTCGGCGGCAGGCCGGTCAGGTCGAAGGCCGCGCGGCGGATCAACGCGCGCTTGTCAGCCGGTGCGTTCGCGGCCAAGTTCTTCGCTTCGAGCTTCGCCAGGATGAAGCGGTCGATCGGCGTCCGGCACCAGGCCAGGTTCTTCGGCGTCGGCGGCGCGGGACGCTTGAGCGGCCGAAACGACCAGAATTGTCGGTCGTCCTCCGTCACCACGAGCGCCTTCTTGGCGGGGTCTTTCTTCTCGACCAGCGGCCTGTCGTAGGCGGCGCCGTCGTCGATCCATTTGGCGATCAGCGCGACCTGCTCGCCATCAAGGCGCGCGCCTTGCTTCGGCATGTGCGGGAGCTCGAGATGGGCGACGAGCTTGACGAGCTTGCTCTCCTTGCTTTTCCAGAGACTAACGACGGCCCCGTGTTCGCCGCCCTTGAGCAGTCCTTCTCGCGTGGTGAGATCGAGGCCGCCGCGCGTATTCTCGCCGCCGTGGCACTTGACGCAGCGGTCGAGCAGCAACGGCCGCACCTGCTTGACGAAGAGGTCCTGTCCGCGCGCCAGCCGCGCCGCGTGGTCCGGCGGCAAAGAATCCTGAGCATGGGCGAAAGCGGCGAGGAGTAGAGCCAACGAAACGATGGCGGAATAGCGGTGGGACATAACGGTGGCCTCGATCAGTCAGGCGCGGCGGGATCGTCAGGCGGTACACTATCAGTTTACGCGATATCCCCTGATCCGGGCAGTATTTTCTTGGCGGCGTTCACTATGTAACAGTCGGCCAGTCGCTGCTTGTCGCCGCGGTCCGGAGACGGTACACTGCACAACCGTTCGAGTCTTTTCCTCGGGAGAAGAACCATGCGCCATGTTGTTGCCGGGATGCTGCTGACGCTATTCCTGCTGTACCCCGCCACCCCGGCCGCCGACGACAAGCCCGTCGCCCTGAAGGACGACGCGAAACAGACTGTCCCGTCACATCCCGTCATGGTCCGCCTTGCCGACGGCAGCAATGTGCGGATGACGCTCGCGCAGTCGCACCTCGACATGACGACGAAATTCGGCTCGCTCGCCATCCCGGTGAGCGAGATTCGCCGCATTGAGTTCGCGTTCCGTTATCCGCCCGGCGCCGGGGAGAAGATCGAAGCCGCCGCCGCCCGGCTGGGCAGCGAGGATTTCAAGGTGCGCGAGGAAGCCGCCGCGGAATTGCTCTCGTTCCAGGAACTGGCGTACCCGACGTTGCAGAAGCTGACGAAGAACACGGACAAGGAGATCGTCCGCCGTGCCAATGAGATGCTGGCTGTCCTGCGCGAGAAATTGCCCGAGGAGAAGCTTCGCTTCCGGACGCAGGACACCGTCGGCACGGACGCTTTCACCGTCGTCGGCCGGATTGAGGGCGCGTCCTTGCGGACGAAGTCGCAGTACTTCGGCGAAGTCGCGCTCAGCCTGGCCGACCTGCGCGGCCTGCGCCGTACCCTGGCCGACGGCTCGGATAAGGACATCGTCGTCGATCTGGCGAAGCATGGTGTGCCGCAGATGCTGTGGCTGAACACGGGCGTCGAGCTGACGCGCGAGACGGTCCTGGAGATTCGGGCCATCGGCGAGTCCGACCTGTACCCGATCGGCGGCGAGCGCGGCGCCTACCGCACGACGCCCAACGGCAGCCGCCAGTGGGGCATGAGCCGCGACCAGAAGATTCCCGGTCAGCTGCTAGGCCGCATCGGCGAGAAGGGCAAGGAGTTCGAGATCGGCGAGAAATTCGAGGGTTCGCCGGGCGCGGAGGGGAAGCTGTACCTGCGCGTCGGCGGCAGCCCGTGGCACAACGTTCCGGCCGGCGAGTATCGGGTCAAGGTGTTGCCGCGCTGACTCCCCGCTTGCCCTTGCACCAATGCGCCCTCTATACTCAGAACTCGCGACCTGTGACCGTGCCGACATTGCTCTCAGAGTCCTTCCTTGTTGTGGATTTACGAGCCGCGACCGTCCGGGAGCGCCGACGCCAGC
>JBBQPD010001035.1:0-2548 GCA_038331535.1 Gemmatales bacterium
CGCCGGACGCGATCTCGACGGTCCGGCCCTCACGGCGGACCCGCACCTTACCCTCGGCCAGCAGCGTCAGACGGTCCAGGTGGCGCTTGGCGCGGACCTCCTGGAAGAGTCCGAGAACGAGGTTCGTCACCGCCATGCCGCTGACGGCGACGGCGCCCGCGTACTTGCCCAGCAAGAACAGGGCGACGGCGGCAGGAACGACGAGCGCGTTGAACAGCGTCAGGACATTGCGAGCGAGGATGTCGCGGTAATCGGCCCAGTCGGAGCGACGGACGCGGTTGACCTGGCCGCGGGCGACGCGGTCGGCCACCTCGGCGGTGGTCAAACCTGTTTCGGCGGGAGGCGGGGACATGAAGGGCATCCGTGACAATTTGGAGTCGTCGGGCATCGAGAACTCGGATGCCGTCACTTTAGCCGGGCGCCGGACCGTTGTCACCCGCGGTGGGAGGGTTGCCGTTTGCGGCTATTGATCGTTCGGTTGACTGCATCCTACGACTGAAGACAACGAGAAGATCAATAGCTGATAGCTGTCAGCTATCAGCTATCAGCTATTTCTCCTGCACCAATGCTGCTGGGTACGAGCGGACGGCCTGATTCCAGGCGGCTGACAACCGGACGGTCACGCACCGTTAAGCCGCAAGCGGCGAGAGGCGCCGCTTTTGCCCCGACTGTCACGGCATGGTATGGTGACAGGACGAAATCCGCCCGTCTTCGGAGTCTTGTCATGCTGGTCGTCATGCACAGTCACGCCACGCCGGAGCAGATCGAACAGGTCCTCTCTGCCATCCGGCGCATGAACTTAACTCCTCACCCATTGCCTGGCGCCACGCGCACCGCCATCGGCATCACCGGCAACCTCAGCGCCGTGGACCCGCGGTCGCTGGAAGTTCTCTCCGGCGTCCTCGAGTTGATCCGCGTCACCAAGCCGTACAAGCTCGCCAGCCGCGAGATGCACAAGGACGATACCTACGTTCGCGTCCCGGTCACTTCTCCGCCTTCTGCTCCACAAGGGGAGAAGGGCAGCGGGACGATCATCGGCCCCGGCACCTGCACGATCATCGCCGGCCCCTGCTCGGTCGAGAACGAAGACATGATCCTGCGCACCGCCGAGTTCCTGCGCGAGAACGGCGTGCGCCTCATGCGCGCCGGGGCGTTCAAACCGCGCAGCAGTCCCTACGCCTTTCAGGGGCTTGGGTTGCAAGGTCTCGACATCCTCGCCCGCGTGCGGGCCAAGACCGGCATCGGCATCGTCACCGAGCTGATGGACACCGACAACGCCGACGCCGTCGAAGAGGTGGCCGACGTCATTCAGATCGGCACGCGCAACATGCAGAATTTCAGCCTGCTGCGCCGCGTCAGCCGGGCGTCGAAGCCGGTGCTGCTCAAACGCGGCATGAGCGCCACGCTGGAAGAGTGGCTGATGTCGGCCGAGTACGTCATGGCCGGCGGCAATTACAACGTCGTCCTGTGTGAGCGCGGCGTCCGCACGTTTTCCGACCACAGCCGCAACACGCTCGACCTGTCGGTCATCCCGCCCGCAAAGCAGCTGTCGCACCTGCCGGTGATGGTCGATCCCAGCCACGGCACCGGCAAGCGCGATTACGTGCCGCCGATGGCCCTGGCGGCGCTCGCGGGCGGCGCCGACGGCCTGATGATCGAAATGCACCCCGACCCGGACCGCGCCCTGTCCGACGGGGCGCAGTCGCTGAACTTCGCCGCGTTCAAGAAGCTGCTGGAGTCGCTGCGCAGGCTGGCGGAGCCGCTGGGAAGGACGTTGAATTGATCCGCCGCGGCGTGGTAGGATAATCGGTGTATTTCGGGTGTTCGCGCGGAGGATGAAAAATGACTGTCGCCGCTCCTGTGCTTCCGGTAACCACTTTCCAACCTGCGCCGCTCGTGCAGGTCGGGCCGGTGCAGAACGGGGTGCGCCTCCTCACGATTGCCGACGTTGCCGTATTGCCATCGGAACTTCCCTCTGGAGCCGTGCGCTACGAACTCGATGACGGGAGACTTATCATCATGGCACCGCCGGGTTACCTCCATGCTGCCGCAGACAACAAGTTTGGCACTCATCTGGCTGTGCAAGGGGAATACCGTGGGCATGGCAAGTCTCTCGGTGAAATCGGCATCATCCTTCGTCGCAATCCCGACCGACTTGTCGGCGCAGACGCCGCGTTCATTACGAACGCGCTCTTGCCACCGCGGATTGCCGTGGAGGGTTATCTGGAGACAATCCCGGAACTCGTCGTCGAGATCCGCAGTAAAAATGACACCTGGGCCGAGGTTCGGCGCAAGGTGGCTGATTACCTCGCGGCAGGGGTTCACGTTGTCTGGGTGCCCGATCCCGAGTCGCGCACCGTGACCGAGTTTCGCCCGAACCAACCAGAACGCGTTTACCTGGAAAACGAGACCTTGACTATCGAGGATGTGATACCGGGGTTTCGGCTGCCCGTGCGCGATGCGTTGACGGTGTGAACGACCGCTTGCGGCTTAGCGGCACCTACCGCTAAGAGTCTGTCCCACAAGGGGTCGCATTCTACGAGCCGCG
>JBBQPD010001036.1:0-2525 GCA_038331535.1 Gemmatales bacterium
CCCCTGGCGCTGTCCCCCCACACCGCCGACCGGGCCCTTTTTTTTTTGCTCCCCCCCCCACGGCTTGCGTTTTCGCTATACCCCCGCCCTAAACGTAACGCGGGGGCGGCGCAGCAAAACTTGTTACCGCCCTTGCATCCGCCGTGAAAAAACCGAACAATGGATGGAGGGACAGCACTTCCCTGGAAGCCGAAGGCCGCTTGGTCCAGATGACAACGGTCGGGCTGCGCAACCACGGACGGGCACGGGAACTGTCGGCCGCCGCAGACGCGAAGGAACACACGATGAACCCGTATAACTCCCTGTTCGACGACTTCGGCGTCTACGTTTACGTGAACACCAAGATGCCGTTGCCGACGGGCCGGGAAACGGTCCTGCACTTCTTCGACGGCTTGCGCAAGACCTACCCGCAGATGACCGATTTCGACACGCGCGAGAACGGCGAATTCGTCCTCGAAGAAGACCGCGAACAGGGCAGCTACCGCTGGGTGACGCTCGAACAGAAGCGCCTCTGCGCCGGCTACGTCAATCCGCCGGAGCTGGAAAATGCCGACGCTCTGCACGAACACCTGCTGGAAGTCGCCCCGTTCCACCTCGACTTCAACCCGATCGACTGCGAGGCGCTCGACGCCCTGTTCGCCTTCGATTTCATGTTCAACGGCAACCACGACGAAGTGGTCGCGGAGGCGCTCGGCCTGAACACGACGCTGGAATCGCTGTTGCAGCTGCCCGGCTCGCGCGTCATCAACTACGAACCGTCGCTGATGCTGTCGCTGGACGAAGCCTGCCGCTTGCAATGTCGGCTGAGCATCGAGACGCGGACGAACGCCTATCAGATTCGCACCGGCCAGTTCCCCGAGGCGCCGATCAGCGTCTACTTCACGGTGCGCCAGTACTGGGGCCGGCAGCCGTTCAAGGAGTTCGTCGAGTCCTACCGCAACCAGCGCCGCCTGTTGGTGGAACTGGTCGAATCGCACATTATCCCTGCCGTGGTGCGGCCGCTGGCGCAGACCATCGCGGCGAAACAATGAGGGGTGACAAGGTGACAGGGTGATAGGGTGACAAGGTGACCAAAACATTGCTGGGTCACCTTGTCACCCTGTCACCCTGTCACCTTGTCAGCAAACATGACCGCCACCCTGTCCCAGTTCGCGACCGGCTTGCGGGCCGAAACCGCCTTCGACGTGCTGGCCATCGCCAAGAAGCTCAAGGCGGCCGGCAAGGACGTTATCGAGCTGCAAATCGGCGACAGCCCGTTCCCCACACCCAAACACGCCCGCGCCGCTGGCATCGCGTCCATCGAAGCCGGCGAGACGCACTATTGTGCATCGCCGGGAATGCCGGCGCTGCGCGAGGCGGTCGCGCGCAACTACCGGCGCGAGTATGGCGTCGAGATCGGGCCGGAGAACGTCGTCATCGGTTCGGGCGCAAAGGTTTTCGAGCAGTTCTTCTGCGAGGCGTTCCTTGAAGCCGGCGACGCGGTGCTGGTCTTCACGCCGCACTTTCCCACCTACGAGCCGAACCTGCACCGCCGCGGCGCGCACGCCGTCCTCAGCCCGCTCAAGCAAGAGAATCAGTTTCGGCCCGATCTCAATGACGTCGAGCGCTTTCTGAAGACGACGCCACGCGCGAAGGCGATATTTCTCAACTCGCCGCACAATCCGACCGGCGGCGTCGCCACGTCCGCGGACCTGAAAGGCATCGCCGACCTGGTGCGCGGCCGCGACGTGGCGGTCTTCAGCGACGAGCCGTACTGCCACATGGTTTGGCAGGGACGGCACGAACCGCTGCTCGCCCAGCCAGGCATCCTGGAACAAACCGTCGCGGCGTACACCTTTAGCAAGTCGTACAGCATGAGCGGCTGGCGCCTCGGCTACGCCGTCACCAGCCCGCGCGTCGCCGACGTGTTCAGCAAGCTCATCAACACGTCGCTGTCTTGCGTGCCGCCGCCGGTGCAGGCCGCTGGCACCGCGGCGCTAGATCACGACGACGCCGAGCGCGACGAGGTGATGGCTCGCTTTCATCTCAAGGTGAAACTGCTGGTCGAAGCGCTGCGCGGCGTCGAAGGGGTGACGGTGTTGATGCCGCCGGGCACGTTTTATGCCTTCCCGAACGTGTCGGCGATCTGCCAGCGGTTGGGCATGACGTCGCACGGCCTGGCGCTGTACCTGCTGGAAGCGGCTGACGACCAGCGCGGCGTGGCCTGCCTGGGCGGCGAGTGCTTCGGCGCGGCGGGCCAGGGCTTCCTGCGCTTCAGCTGCGCCGAGCCGGACGAACGGCTGCGCGCGGCGGTCGCGTTCTTCGCCGAGGCGATTACGCGCGAAGATCGCGTCGCCACGTTCCTGCAAGCGCGGCCGAAATATCGCCTCACGACGTAACGCGGCCAAACCGCAACGGATTAGCAACCACACAAAACCAGTCCGGCTAAAAGCTGATAGCTATTAGAGGCTGTTCCAGAAGTGAGTTCTACGAGCCGCGACCGTTAGGGAGCGTTGGCGGGACGCTGCGAAAACCGCTCCCTAACG
>JBBQPD010001037.1:0-2524 GCA_038331535.1 Gemmatales bacterium
TGTCCGTGCTTTTTTAATTGCTGGGGGGGTTTACGCCTAAATCGCGGGCGTTGGGGCGGGGCCCTGGGTTCTCGCTTGTCGTTTTTATTAACCCGCAACGCCGCGGGGCCCACTTCAGCTGGCTCGCTCCCGGACTGCCGATGACAGCCGCCTGTTCCACCCGTTATAAAGGGTGGGGCGAATGCACGGCACCCGCCTCTGAGGGAAGGGATCGACGATGGCCGAAACGAGTAATGGAGAAACCGACGCGAACTCTCAACCTTCGGCGGGAGCGCCGCCGCACCTCACCGCCGGCGAATGGTTGCCGCGCAGCTCGTGAAAGTCTCTCGTGTCGAGGAAATCTCAAGGATCATCTTGCATGGGCGAACGACTTGGCCGGCCGCGTGGTCCCGCACGGCTGCACAGCACCGTCGGCCTGATCCTGGCGCTGCTGCTCGCCGTCGGCGTGCTGCAGCTGTTGCGCTGGGAATGGACCGTCTGGCACCTCGTCTTGGCCTGGCTGATCGGCATCAACGCGACGACGTTCGGCTATTACGGCTTCGACAAGTTGCGCGCGCGGGAAGCCGGGCGGCGCGTGCCGGAGGTCGTGCTGCACGGCCTGGCCTTTGCCGGCGGCAGCCTCGGCGCTTTCGCCGCCATGAAGCTGTTCCGCCACAAAACCATCAAGGGCAGTTTTCGTCTCGTGTTCTTCCTTATCGTGCTGGTGCAGGTCGCAGTCGTCGTTTGGCTCGGCTACACCCTATGGCGGCGACCGGCATGAAGGGCTGAAAACCTCTCCCCCGCCCCTCCCCTGCCAGGGGAGGGGAGATTACTCCCCCTTCCCTCGTAGGGAAGGGGGTTGGGGGGTTAGGTCTCGAATACCCAGCCTATTCTTGGCAGTGGGAGCGGACAGAGTAGAATAGCGCCGAGGCAGGTTCGCCGCGTGACGGGCTGGTAGCCCGGAAGTTCCCCAGCAGGTCAATTCATGGACAAACCCGACGCCGAAGCACTGGGCAAACAGGCGCTCAAGTTGGGGTTGGTGACCAATGCCCAGCTGGAAGACGCCCGTGAGGAAGTCGGGGCCAAGAACCCCGACCCACAAGTCCTCCTCCGCGCCCTGGAGCGTAAGGGTATTCTCACCCCGTTCCAGAGTAGCAAGCTCCTCAAGGGCGAAGTGGACGGTTACTTCCTCGGCGGCTATCGGCTGCTGTACCGCATCGCCTCCGGCAGCTTTGGCCGAGTCTTCCGCGCCGTCGATCCCAACACCGGCCGCGTCGTCGCCATCAAGGTGCTACGCAAGCGTTGGGCCGAAGACTCGAAAATGGTCGATCTGTTCTACCGCGAAGCCCGCCTGGGCATCTCCCTGCGCCAGCCCAACATCGTCGAAGTCCTCGCGGTCAACAAGGATCCCGCCTCCCGGCAGCATTACATTGTCATGGAGTTCGTCGAGGGCGGCAACCTGCGCGAAATCCTCAAGGTCCGCAAACGCGTGTCGGTCGCCGAGGCGCTGCGCTTTATCGAGGACGCGGCCAAGGGACTGGCCTACGCCTTCTCGAAAGGCGTCACGCACCGCGACATGAAGCTGACCAACGTCCTCGTCTCCAGCCAGGGTGAAGGCAAGCTGGTGGACTTCGGCCTGGCCCAGATCACCGGCGCCGCCCCCGCGCGCAACAACGTCTTCGGCATGGCAGACACCGACGCCGACCAGGTGGACCGGACCGTCGATTACGCCGGTCTGGAGAAGGCGACCGGCGTCCCCCCCGGCGACACGCGCAGCGACATCTATTTCCTCGGCTGCACGATGTACGAGATGTTGACCGGCCGCTCGCCTCTGGACTGGTCGAAAGACCCGAAGGGACGCATGAAAAAGGAGCGCTTCGAGAACGTCAAGCCGATCGCGCGCGACGAGATCGAAGCGCCGCCGTCGGTCTTCAACCTTATCGAGACGATGATGGCCTTCTCGACGCAGCACCGCTTTCAGACGCCGACGCAGCTGTTGGAAGCGATCCGCGCCGCGCGCCGCGACGTGGAGGGCAAATCACCAGGGGACAAGACGAATACCGGGGGTACGGGGCAGGGTCCAAGCGCCGCCCCGGCGGTGGTCAACCGCTCGATCTTCATCATCGAGCGCAACGAAAAGGCCCAGGAAAAGCTGCGCGAGAAGTTCAAGGAGCGGGGCTACCGCGTGTTCATGTCCGGCGACCCGGTGCGGGCGCTGGAACGCTTCCGCACCTTGCCGTACGACGCCCTGGTCATCAACGCCGGCTCGGTGGGCGAGGAGGGATTGCATGCGTTCGTTCAAATCATGACCGATGCCAAGATCAAGGGCGTACGCTGCGCCGGCATCCTGATCCTGGCCGCCGAACAGGCCGAGTGGCAGAAAAACGTCGGCAACCAGCCCAACGCCGCCGTGATGCTGCCGCCCGCCACGATCAAAAAACTGTGCGAGAAGCTCGACGAATTGCTGACGGCGTGACAGGTGTTTACGTTTCGCGCGACATAACCGGGTTATTCACCGCAGAGGACGCAGAGGAACGCAGAGGGA
>JBBQPD010001038.1:0-2519 GCA_038331535.1 Gemmatales bacterium
GACAATAAACCAGTCCAGCTGCGGGGCACCGGCCACGCGCTAAGTGTCTGTCCCACAAGTGGGTTCTACGAGCCGCGACCGTCAGGGAGCGTTGGCAACATGCCGCAGAAAACGCTCCCTGACGGTCGCGGCTCGTAGAATGCGACCCCTTGTGGGACAGACTCTAAGTTCGCCATAGGAAAGGGATAGAAATACAAAACCTCCTCCGCGCGGTGTGGAGGAAGCCCCCGTATGTCAGCACGCCGCAGCACTGCCGGCAGAGGAAAGCGCGCGATTGCTCGGCGTACCGGTTTGCTGGCCTATTCCATTCATCTGATCGACGAGCAGCGAAGGTCAGCGGAGTTCCACAGTGACCGACTTACCCATCGACCTGCCGCTGACTGATCCGCGCCACCCCTTCCACCTGCACCATATGGAACTGGCGCTTGAGGAAGCCGCCTTCGCCGCCGATGAGGACGAAGTGCCAGTCGGTTGCGTCATCGTCTCCTTCGAGCAAGGGGTCATCGCGCGAGCGCACAACCAGCGCGAACGGCTGCTTGACCCGACCGCACACGCCGAGATGATCGCCATCACCCAGGCGGCGACGGCCCTGAAGTCGTGGCGGCTGGAAAACTGCGCTCTCTACGTCACCCTCGAACCGTGCCCGATGTGCGCCGGAGCAATCGTGCAGGCGCGACTGCCGCTGGTCGTCTACGGCTGCACCGATCCCAAGGCCGGCGCCTGTGAGACGCTGTACCGCATCACCAGCGATCCGCGCCTCAACCATCGGGCGCAGGTCGTCGGCGGCGTCCATGCCGAACGCTGCGCCGGTGTCCTGACCGACTTCTTTGCCGCCAAAAGACGCGCGGGGAAAGGCTGAAACGCTCGCCTGATCGGTGCCGCTTAACATCGGGAGGAATTGGAACGAGCCAGTGGACAAGCGAAGTGTGTCGGACGGGGCTGCGGCATGGTAGAGTATTCTAAGCTCGCCCTTGCTTGCGCTGCGGGCTCACATCCGGTTCGGTGGGAGTTTATTTCGATGAAGACGAGATTGCTTGCGACCCTGGCGCTTGTGCTGACGGCACTGTCCGCGTCGGCGCAGGAGAGGGAACGCCTCTTCTCCGACCCGGCCATCCCGCCGCGCGAGGCGCTGGAGCGGCTCAATCTCGAACTGGCGTGGCGCGCTGAGCTGCCGATGGAAGGTCGGCGCGACGGCCTCGTCAGCGTCCAGCACACGGGCAGACAAATACTCGCCCAGACGCGCGGCGGCATCGTCGCCCTGTTCGACGCCGAGACCGGCCGCCTCGTCTGGCGCGTGCGGATCGGTGAGCCGTTCCGTGTTGCGTTCGCTCCCGCGTTCAACAGCACGTCCGTGTTCGCGGTCAACGGTACGGTTCTTTACGTCCTCGACCGCAGCAACGGTTCGGCGCAGTGGCAGCTATCGCTGCCGGGCGGTCTGGCCGCGCCTCCGCTCGCCGACGAGGAGCAGGTCTACCTCTTCACCGGCACGGGCTCGATTTATGCCTATCACCCTTACACCGTCGAAGTGCCTGAGAACGCCGCGCCGTCCGACTCTCAGCCCAGCTACGGCGATTCCGATCCGGCTATCGCAAAGAAAGAGGAACGCATCCTCCAGGTGGTCCGCCCGCAGCTGAACTGGGAAGTCGTGAGCCGCCTGCGGCTGGACCTGCCCGCCGTCCACACGGCAGACGCCCTGTTGGTTTCCGACAGTGACGGCGTGCTCCTGAAACTCATGAAGTTTCCCAAGGACCGCTTCGGCGCCGAAGCCGACCGCTTTTCCCTCGATACGTCCCTTTTGGCCAGTCCCGGCGTGTTCGGCTCCGTCACCTACTTGCCCGGCCGCGACGGCTACGTCTACGCCTACGACATCGACCGAAGTCGCATCCTGTGGCGTCAGCTCCTCGGCTCGTCCGCGCCGCTGACGCGCACGCCGGTCGTGACGGAGCAGGACGTGTACGCCGTCTCGGAGCGGGAGGGCATGGCGCGCCTGGACCGCGAGACTGGCAACCCGCTGTGGCGCATCCCGAGGGGCAACCGCCTGCTCGACTCTCAGCCCGAGGCCGACCGCTTTTTGGCGTCGAGTCCGAAGTTTGTTTACGCCCTCGACCGCAGCGGCCGGCTGGCGATCCTCGATCGCGCCCGCGGCTTGTTGCTGGGGCGCTACGACGTGCGTGACTTCGCCGTCCCAGTGGTCAACGATCAGACCGACCGCCTGTATCTGGCGGCGAATAACGGCCTGCTGCTCTGTCTGCGCGACCGCGATTATCCGCGGCCGCAGGAAATGCGCAAACTCACCGAGCGGGAGAAGCAGGCCGGCAAGTCGCCGGAGCAACGGGGCAAGGATCTGCAAGAACGTCTGGCGACGCTTGTAAACTTCGAGCTTGGCGAGCCGCAACCGTTGAGCAAGTTTCTCGAAGACGTCCGTCGGGTTCACGGTATCAAGACGTTCGTGTCCGAGAAGAGTTTCCGTGAGAACATGATACCGTCGCCGCTCGACCTCAAGGTCAAGGTGCCGAAAA
>JBBQPD010001039.1:0-2509 GCA_038331535.1 Gemmatales bacterium
GGAGCGTTGGCGATACGCTACGAAAAACTACGAGCCGCGACCGTTAGGGAGCGTTGGCGATACCCTACGAAATACGCTCCCTAACGGTCGCGGCTCGTAGAAAACAACCCCTTCCGGGACAGACTCTGACAACTGACCACTGACACCGCAGAAAGGACCGCGACACCATGGCGATGCGAAACCCGTCGGATTGCGAAGGCTTTTATCGGCGCGACGTCCTGAAGTTCGGCGCCGCCGGCCTGCTCGGCCTCAGCCTGCCGGAGTTGCTGCGGCTCGAAGCCAAAGCGGCCCAGGGCGAACCCGTCAAGCGCAAGGCCAACGCCGTCATTCAGGTGTGGCTCGGCGGCGGCCCCGCCAGCATCGACATGTGGGATCTGAAGCCGGACGCCGCCGAGGGCATCAAGGGCGAATTCAAGCAGGTCGATACGAAGGCCAACGGCGTCGCCATCAGCGAACACCTGCCGAAGATGGCCCGGGTGATGGACCGGGCGTCCATCGTCCGCTCGCTGGCGCACACGATCCCGTCGCACGGTCCCGCCACCGTCTTCATGACGACCGGCAACAAGCCGACTCCGGCGATGCAGTATCCGTCGCTCGGTTCGATCGCTACCAAGCTGCTCCAGTCCGAACGCGGCGTCCCCCCTTATGTGACCTTCGGCGACATCCGCGGCGGCGCGGGCCAGGCCGGCTACCTCGGCACCGCCTTCAATCCGTTCATCGTCGAAGGCGCCGCCGGCGGCAAGGGCGGCAAGGGCGACGGCGGCACGCTCAGCGTCCGCGGCATTCAGCTGCCGACCGGCATCACGCTGGAAGAGCTGGAGAACCGCGACAAACTGCTGGAAGACTTCGACAACACCTTCCGCAAGGCCGACAAGAACGCCGACCTCGTGGACGGTTTCGACGCCTTCCACAAGCAAGCGCTCGAAATCCTGCGCTCCGACCGCACCAAGAAGGCGTTCAACCTGGCGCTGGAAAAGCCCGAAACGCGCGAGCGTTACGGCCCCGGCGGTTTCGGCCAGGGCGCGCTGGCAGCCCGTCGCCTCGTCGAGTCCGGCGTCCGCTTCGTGACGATCACGCTCGGCGGCTGGGACACGCACGGCCAGAACTTCCAGGCACTGAAGACGCGCCTGCTGCCGCAGCTGGACCAGACGCTGTCGGCCCTGATCGGCGACCTGAGCGAGCGCGGCCTGCTCGACAGCACGATCGTCTACTGCGCCGGCGAGTTCGGCCGCACGCCGAAGATCAACAAGAACAACGGCCGCGACCACTGGGCGCGCTCGATGGCCGTGGTGCTGGCCGGCGGCGGCTTCAAGAAGGGCTACGCGCACGGCACAACCGACGCCCAGGGCATGGCCCCGGCGACGGAAGCCTGCACGCCGGACGACGTCGCCTCGACGATCTTCCACAACCTCGGCATCGACCCGCACACCGAGCTGCAAACCGCGACCGGCCGGCCGATCCAGCTGTTCCGCGAGGGCAAGGTGATCGAGAAGTTGTTGGCGTAACGTGATTCGCCGCTTGCGGCTTCGCGGACTGAGCTGTAGTTGAATCGGATGTGTCCGTAATTTGAGCCGGAGGCACGCTTGTGCCTCCGGCTCTTTTTTGTCGCGCTGAGAGGACTGTAAGGGTTGGATTGACGCTACGGAAACGGAGCGAGTAGAATGGGGTAATGATTCCGTTCAATGCCAGGAAGAGGTCGGTGAATGGAAGAATGGGAACGTGCCTGGCTGAACGGTCAACCGATGCCTCCGCACGCATTTCCCCGCGACTTGGTGGTGGTGGCACAAGACACTGCCGAGGAGTGGTTGTTTGATGCGCGTTTCCGCTGTCTCCTCGAAGAGTGGGTTTCTCGGCAGGAAGCGGATGGAGTGGTGGGCGGCTTGCTCTGGAGCGGCTTCTGCCTTCGCGGTCAGCCCCAGAAGCGAGTAAAGCCGATTCCGGTGCTGGTTCAACTGCTTTATGCGACTCCACAACCCACAACCTCGGAGGAGATCCGAGAACGCATGAGGACATTCTTCACCACCGCCGTTCGGGAATGGTGTAGGGCTTACGAGCAGCACGGCCCATCACTTCAAGTTGCTCCGTGACGGGCGCGCTCACAAACGGGGCGGCTGCCATTGAAAGAGAGAACGCCATCATGTCGAGCAAAGAACAAGAACAGGTCTGTTCCAACTTGATTGAGAAAGTGTCCAGCGGACAGCCGCTGGACGCCGCCGAGAAAGCGCACATGATCGAGTGCGAGGAGTGCATGACCGCGCTGGTGCATCACCTCGATACGGCAGCTGCACAAGATTCGTCCACGACGGGCACGTCCCCGGAAACGCGCGCCCACGACCGATCCGAAGCTCAGCAAGCTTTGGCTCACGGCACGCGCGTCTTTCAACGGGAGTTCGGCCTGTCACTGACCAAAGAAACGACGTCCCTCTAGCAGATAGGTCTTCAAGGAGCCGCGCACGAAGTAAGCGGTCATCAAGGAGCCGCGCACGAAGTAAGCGGGCTGTCGCCGCCC
>JBBQPD010001040.1:0-2496 GCA_038331535.1 Gemmatales bacterium
CCAACGCTCGTTGCCGACCCTGCCGCGCTCCGACGAAGTCTCGACAGCCTCCGAAGGCAGGGCAAGACGATTGGCCTGGTGCCGACGATGGGGGCGCTGCACCGCGGTCATACGTCGCTGATGGACCTTGCCCGCACGGCCAACGATTTCGTCGTCGTGTCCGTTTTCGTCAATCCGACGCAGTTCGGCCCGAACGAGGATTACGCGCGCTACCCTCGGCCGTTGGAAAAAGACCTGGAGCTGTGTGCCGGCGCCGGCGTCGATCTCGTCTTCGCCCCGACGCCCGCGGCCATGTACCCGCCCGGTTTCTGCACCTTCGTCGAAGTGGCCGGCTTAACGGCGGGACTGTGCGGCGCCAGCCGGCCCGGCCACTTCCGCGGCGTTGCCACCGTCGTCCTCAAGCTCCTCAACCGGGTCGGGCCGGACCGGGCGTACTTCGGCCAGAAAGACGCCCAGCAGGTGCGCGTGATTCGGCAACTCGTGCGCGACCTCGATGTACCCGTGGAAATTGTCGTCGGCTCCACGGTGCGCGAGGCGGACGGATTGGCGCTCAGCTCGCGGAACCAGTATCTCGACGCCGCACAGCGGAGTGCCGCGGTGGTTCTCTATCGGGCCCTGCAGGAGGCGAAGGCGTCGATCGAGGCGGGCGAGCGCGACGGCGCGGCCGTGCGCCGGCGGATGGTCGAGCAGGTCGCGACCGCCGAGGGAGCGGCACTGGAGTACGCGGAGGTTCTGGACGCCGATTCCCTCTTGCCCCTCGACCGGTTGCGCGGGACCATTCTCGCCGCCGTCGCCGTCAAGTTCGGGACCACGCGCTTGATCGATAACCTGCTCATCGAAGCGTGAGGCACGCCAGCGGTTTCTCGCTGACCTCTTCTTCGTTTATTGATCTTCCAGTTGACTGCATTATGCGGCTAACGACTAACGGAAGATCAAAAGCTGATAGCTGTCAGCTAACAGCTATCAGCTATCAGCTCGTTCTCGTACCCCATTGCTGCTGGGTAGGAGCAGACAGCCGAATTCCGTGGGGCGGACAACCTGAAAGTCAATAGCCGCCGTCTCGGACGGCTAAATAAATTTGGACCACTCGTCTGACACATCCTGTCAGCTGCACATCCCAACGACCGTTCTTCATTCCGCCCGTGGCCGGGTGGAAATAAGCCAAAAAGCCACATTTGTGAAGTCTGGGCGAAGCCCTTGTGTGGCCCCAGCGATGAATCAATGAATAAACGGAATGCCCATTTCGCTTCTTGGAGAGGCTCGCTAATCTGCCCCTTTAGTCGCTCGCCGAACGTCGTTCGGACTCGCGACCCCTGCCGGATTGTTGACACCTCAGGAGCATTCAAGATGCGTCATTCCCAACGTAGCCGGACCGCCGGTTTCACCCTGATCGAGCTGCTGGTGGTCATCGCCATCATCGCGGTGCTGATCGGCCTGCTGCTGCCCGCCGTGCAGAAAGTCCGCGAGGCGGCCGCGCGCATGCAATGCACCAATAACCTCAAACAACTCGGCCTCGCCGCGATGAGCTACGAATCAACGTTCGGCGGCCTGCCCTTCAACGCGATCACCAAGAATAACAGCCAACCGCCCTACATCCCATATGCACAAGGCTCCGTGCCGACGGCCGGCAGGAGTACCGGAACCCAGGGCCGTTGCGGCGCACTGGTGCCCCTGCTGCCCTTTGTCGAGCAGAACAACATTTACGGCGTGTACACGTTCGGCCGGGACTGGAGCGACCCGGCGAACGCCAACGCACTGACGCTGCCGTTCAAACTGTTCCGTTGCCCGTCCAGCCCCACCTCAGACGCTCTGGTCCCGGCCTACAACACGACCTACATCTCGCCTGGGAACGACGCTTTCGCCCCGCCGAGCTCAGCCGGGGCAAGCACCAACATTTACGGCGCGAAAGTGTATCCCACGACCGCCAACACCTCGACGGGGTGGACGGCAGATTACGCCCCGCTCTGCCAGGTAAAGACCGCGAAGAATAGCAGCGGCGCCGAGATCGCTTACACGAATCCCATCGTGGCCGCAGCCTACCCGGCGGGTACGATCCCGAGCAAGGGGGCGATGCGACAGAACGGACCGACCCGGATCACAGAAATCTCGGACGGAACAAGCCAGACCACGCTCTACTCCGAAGCGGCCGGCCGGGACAAGCAGTACTATACCGGCAAGGTGAGCGCGTCTTACGATGCTACCAAGATCACCGGGCCGATCTGGGCCGATGCGGACAATCGCCTCACCGTGACGGGCACCTCGGCGGACGGCACGACGAATTTCGGGACCGGCCCTTGCGCGATGAACTGCAACAACCTGCAAGGCGATATTTACAGTTTCCACACCAACGGAGCGAACATCGTCTTCGCGGACGGTTCGGTCCGTTTCGTCCGGGACAGCATTTCCATCGTGACGCTGGCGGCCCTGGTTACCAAGTCCGGCGGGGAAGTGATTGATTCCAGCGGTTTCTAGATGACGACGATCCGTCAACAGTTA
>JBBQPD010001041.1:0-2493 GCA_038331535.1 Gemmatales bacterium
GGCAGAAGCGCTCCCTGACGGTCGCGGCTCGTGAATGCATGGTCATTTGTCCGCCCCCGTCGGCACCACCAGCACGGGGATCGTCAGCCGGTGCAGCAGCGGGGACACGGTCGCCCCCAGCGCCAGGTCGGCGAAGAAGCGATGGCCGTGCGTGCCCAGCACGAGCAGGTCGAGCCGTTCTGCTTTCGCCAGCCGAATCAGTTCGCCCGCCGGCGCGCCGAAGCCGAGGACGCCCTGCACGCGCAGCCCCTGGCGGCGCAGGTGTTCGACCAGCTCCGCCATGCGCACCCGGTCGGCCTCACCCTCCCGACCGGCTGTCTCGACGCCGTAGAACTCGGCCCCGACGCCCTCGACGATGTGCAGCACGATCAACTCGGCGTCGTTGTTCTCACGCACCACCGCGGCCGCGCGCGCCAGCACCGCCCGATCGTGGCTGCCGAACTCGATGGCCACGCCGACGCGGCGGTACGCCACCAGCGGCAATTCCGGCGGCGCGAGCGGCGTTTCCGCCGTCAGGGGCCGGCGCCGCAGCGGGTACAGCGTCACCCAGCCGAGGAAGACGAGCAGCGCGACCGACACCGGGCCAATCGTGCCGTAAATCCACCACGGACTCAGACTGTCCTTCTTTAACCCGTCGCCCCACTCGCCCATTTTTATGCCGATCAACGCCACGTTGAGCGAGACGACGAGCACGGCGGAAACCCAGGCGATCCCCTTCATCCATACGGGACTTGCGAACGGGCCCATCCGCCTGCGGTCGCTCGTCATCTGGATCAGCGGGATGATCGCGAACGGCAGCTGGAAGCTGAGAATGACCTGACTCAGCACCAGCAAATCGAGCAGGCGATTGTCGGAACCCTCCCCCTCGCCGCCGGACGCCAGCGCCAGCACGAACAGGGCGGGCACGATCGCGAACAGGCGCGTCACCAACCGGCGCACCCAGGGACGCACGCGCAGGTTGACGAAGCCTTCCATCACCACCTGCCCGGCGAGCGTACCGGTGAGCGTGGAGCTCTGGCCCGACGCCAGCAACGCGATCGCGAAGATCATGCTGGCGGCCGTCACGCCGAGCAGCGGGTTCAGAAGTTTATGGGCCTCCTGAAGCGTTTCGACTTCTTCCTTGCCGAAGAACGTCGCCGCGGCCAGGACGAGGATGGCCGCGTTGATGAAGAAGGCGCCGTTGAGCGCCAGCAGCGAATCGAAGAAGTTGTACTTGCACGCCAACCGCTTCCCCTCCGTGGTCTGCGGAAAGGCGCGCGTCTGCACCAGGGCGGAGTGCAGATAAAGATTGTGCGGCATCACCGTGGCGCCGAGCATGGCGCTGGCGATGTAGAAGCTCTTGTTCCGCTCCGCGTCGGTCGCCCCTGGCAAGTTCGGCAGGAAGCCGTGAATCACCGCCACCCAGTCGGGACGGGCGAAAATGATCTCCACGAAAAAGCTGATGCCGATGACGGCGACGAGAGCCAGCGTGATGAGTTCCACCAGCCGGACGCCGCGCCGCTGGAGCGCGAGCAGCAGGAACGTGTCGCCCGCCGCGACCGCCAGGCCGATCAGGTAGTGCCAGCCGAACAGCAGCTTCAGGGCGATGATGGTGCCGATGACTTCCGCCAAATCGGTGGCGGCGATGGCGATTTCGGTTAGAATCCACAGACAGACGACGGTGCGGCGCGGGTAATTCTCGCGGCAGGCCTGGGCTAGGTCGTGCCCGGTCGCCACGCCGAGGCGCGTCGAGAGCGTCTGGAGCAACAGGGCCATCAGGTTGGAAGCCAGCAGCACCCAGAGGAGGCTGTAACCGAATTTCGAGCCGGCTTCGAGGTCGGCGCCCCAGTTGCCGGGGTCCATGTAACCGACGCTGATAAGGATGGCCGGGCCGGAAAAAGCGAGAAAGCGCCGCCACCAGCTGCGCGGGATGGGTACACTGGAATGAATGTCTTCCAGCGAAGGCGTGACGCCAGGCGCTGTCGATGAGTGCGTCCCCATATATTCTTCACCTCCAGACAAAGTGGCGTCCGTCTTGTACGTTAGGCAACAGCGCCACGAAGCCGTGTTCGCCCCTGATAGTCAATTAGGCTAGCCTAATTGTTGATTTAGTCAAGACGAATGATGAGATGATTTCCTGTTTGCGATTCGCGCGCGAAACGTAAACATCCCCCACCCTGAGGTGAAACATGAGCAGCGAGATCGAGCAAAAGATCATCGCCTTGGTTAAAAAGATGAACCGGGGTAAGGACGTCAACCGTACCTCGACCTGGGAAGAACTCGGACTCGACTCGCTCGACGTCGCCGAGTTCACCATGGACGTGGAGAAGGAGCTGAACGTCACCATCCCCGACTCGGAAGCGAGCAAGATGAAGACGCTCGGCGACGCCATCGACTACGTCGAGAAGCTCAAAGGCGCCGGTAAATAGCCGGCGCGCGTCTGTCTCGTCCGTTCATAGGATAGGTTCGTGAGGATTGGTATTGCCGCTTGCGGCTTAGCGGGAGGCTCCGCTA
>JBBQPD010001042.1:0-2491 GCA_038331535.1 Gemmatales bacterium
GCGGCGGCGCGGATCGCGGTCAGGTCCACCGCATAGGTCGTCATGGCGCCTGCTCCTCACGACTCGAATCCGACAAGGCTCGCAGTACGCGGCGTGCTTCCGCAGCAGCGCCCGCGTCGAAGTGTCGCTCCGCCGCTTCGATAGCGTCACAAAGAGAGGGTGTGAACGGCACGGCGGCGCCTGCGGGCGGCACCTCGGGAACGAGCCATTGAGCCAGTGCGGCGCACAGATCCGCCAGTCCTTCTCCGGTCGCCGCCGACACGCGCACGGCGTTGCCGGCCCGGTCCAGGATCCAGGCTGCGGGCAGGTCCACCTTGTTGACGACCATGCGGACATTTTGTCTCTTCTGCTCGGGCCAGATCGGTTCGGCGGAGGCGTCCAGCACCCAGAGACACAGGTCCGCGGCGGCCGCCGTCTCCCGCGCCTGCGCGATGCCCTGCCCCTCCAGCGATGCCGCCCCATCGCGCAGCCCCGCAGTGTCCGACAACTCGACCGGCCAGCCGTCCACCGCGATCCGTGCCGTCACCACGTCGCGCGTCGTGCCCGGCGTCGGCGACACGATGCTGCGCTGATAGCCGGCCAGAGCGTTGACGAGACTGCTTTTGCCGACGTTGGGCGCCCCGGCGACGGCGACACGCCAGGGTTCCGTGAGCCGCCGACCCAGAGCGGACCAGCGCGCGAGCTTGCCGAGGAGCGCACTGGCTACCAGCGTCTCGCCGCGCTCGAGCGCGGCCAGAACGTCGGCGACGGCACCGGCAAAGGCGCCCTGATATTGATCGAGCAAAATGGCGGCGGTGCGCGTCGTGGCGGCGTGGGCCAGAGCGATGGCGGCCTCGGCGCGAAGGTGGACACTCGTGTGTCGCAGGAACTCCTGCCAGGTGCCGGCGCGGACGCCGCGAGTAGAGAAGGCGGTAACGAGCATTTCCACGACCGCCCGGCCGCCGTGACAGTGGATTTCGAGCGTCGATTCGCGGACCGCCAACACAACCTCATCGGCCACGTCGTCCCCGCAACGGCCGAGCCAGAACTGTCCCGCATGCGGCGTTGCCGGGAGCGACTGCGGAGGGCGCGGACGAAACAAAGCGCGCGCCGCCTCCCAGGCTGCCGGCCCCGCGAGGCCGAGCGTGGCGATGGCCGCTCGTCCCGGCGGCGTCAGGCAGGCAACGACCATCGCGGTCTCGTCCGGCATCGCGCTCTCGGGCTTGTTTAGACGTGGTTTCCCAACCTAACCCCCGGCCCCCTTCCCTACGAGGGAAGGGGGAGAAGATAGGAGTTCGCCCCCTCCCTTTGTAGGGGAGGGGGACGGGCGGAGAGGTTGGGAAACCACCTGGCAGCCGGCACGGTTTTGGTAGAACAGCGTGTTGAGCACTTCGCGCAGGTTGACGGTGCGCGGTACTCCGCCCGTCTTGGCTGGTGGAAGCAACGGTTCCAAAATGGCCCATTGGTCGTCCGAAAGGTCGCTGGGATAAGCCTGGCGCATTGGTCTCGCCGATCAGCTGCTCTTGTTGTGTAACTCCTTGCTGCTACGGGATTTTATGGATAAACTGGCTTCTCGGATAGACTCTTAGCCGCAAGCGGCAATCTTATTGCAGTGGCGGCCACACCTGGTCCAACCCTTCGCGCTCAATCAGCCGAACCTCTCCCTCGGAAATATCAAACTGATCCGCGATCATCTTCCGCGACTGCGGAACGGTGAATTCGTGGAGATCCTGCGCTTCCACCAGTGCCAGGAAGATGGCCCGGCGGCGTTCCTCAGAGATTTCTTCTTCGGGTGCGCGGGGCATCGGCGGCCTCCTGAGGGGCGTGGACTCTGTGTCGCATCTTACGAGCCGCGACCGTCAGGGAGCGTTTGTGCAAGCGCTCCCTGACGGTCGCGGCTCGTAAAATCAGCGATCAAACCGCAGGATCGACCTTCTCCTCGGCCGGTGCTTCGGCGTTCGCTTCGGGCTCTTCTCCGGCGGGCGCTTCTTCGGCCGGCGCCTCGGCGCCCGGCATGCTGAACAAGCCGCCGCCGCCCGAGCCGGTGCCGCCGCGCAGCTCGCGAGCACGCGGCTTGCCGGCGGCCTTCGCCCCCGCGGCCGCCTGGTCTTCCGTCCCCGCTTCGGCGGGCGTCAGAACCTGCTTGCGGCTGAGGCCGACCTTGCGCTCGGCCGCGTCCACGCGCAGCACACGCACCTCGATCTCGTCGCCGACCTTTACCACGTCCTCCGGCGATTCGACCTCCTGGTCGGACAGCTCGGAGATGTGCAGCAGCCCTTCCAGGCCCGGCTCCAACTCGACGAAGACGCCGAAGTTGGTCAGCTTCGTGACCTTGCCCTTCTTCAGCTCTCCCGGCTTGTAACGGCCAGGAATGTCGCCTTCCCACGGATCGTTGTTCATCTGCTTGAGGCCCAGGGCGATGCGCTTGCGCTCCTGGTCCACGTTCAGCACAATGCAGGTGACCTTATCGCCCTTGGCCACGACTTCGGACGGATGGGCGACCTTGCGCACC
>JBBQPD010001043.1:0-2489 GCA_038331535.1 Gemmatales bacterium
CCTCCTACGTTGTCAGTGTACGGGTTTCAACCCACCCCCCGCTTCGTCAGCGAGGGGAACACCTCGACGCCGGGACGCAATGCGGACTCGATGTCGTTTCAACCCACCCCCCGCTTCGTCAGCGAGGGGAACCCGCGGTCAATTCCGCCAACGAGACGCTCGGGAAGTTTGTAACCGTTCACGCCCCGGTGGCTGCCTTGGCGTGAAACGGCCGTTCGCGCCGAATGCTGAGCGAACGACGCCGGCATGGGAATGGCTTATACCGCGGGTCGTAGAGATGGGGCAGTCTGATGTTGGAAGTGGGCTTCGAGCGCCGCCGTCAGGTAGCCGAAGATGGAACGGCTCTGCAGACGGCATGTCTCGCTCACCGTCAGCATCCGCTCGATGAAGCAACTGCCCGACGCGCTCTGCGTGCCGAACGACAGCTTCCGATAGATCACCGCCGGCCGTAGGGCCCTTTCCGCCGTGTTGTTGGTCGGCTCGACGCCTTGAACATCGACGTAGGTCCACAGCCACTCGCGATGGTGGTAGAGTTCCCGACACATGCCGATCAGGCGCCGGTTGCCGCTGAGCATCCCGCGCAGCAACAAATCGTCGACCTTCTGTCGAATCGGAGTCATCTCGCGCCGGAACTCCTCCCAGGAGATCTTCTTCCGCTTGTAGCACCACCAGGTGTCGAACATCCGCCGAACCTGTCGCATCAGATCGTGCCCGAGGCGTCGCACCTGGGGGTCGTGATGGTCGATCAGGGCCTGGAAGTCTCGCTTCAAATGCGCCCAGCACCATTGCAATCGCTTGGCCTGCCAGTACATCTTCGCCCGGTCGCAGTTGATGACACCGGTGAAGGCGTCCCCCAGCAGTTTCGGCAGCGCCTCGCCCTTACGGCTGGAAAAGATGGCGAACACGGCGAACATCGGAGCCACCGCCGTCCACAGCCACGCCTTCTGGGGGCCCTGTTTCGTCGGCGTCTCGTCCATGAACAACTGCGGCTCGTCGGCCAGCGCGCCCCTCAGCTCTTCGTAGGGCTGTTCGAGTGCGGCGGCGACCTGGTCCTGCATCTTCACCGTCAAAGACGGGCAGCAGGGCATGCCGAGGAAATCCTGGAGGAAGAAGGCGGCGCGGCGCTTGCTCTGTCGGAAATGTCCCATCAAGAGGCCGACGAAGGCCACCAGCCGCGGCCCCGACTGTCCGGTCGGGACGCCATCGGGGAGCGACGCGCATGTCCTCTCGCCGCAGCACCCGCAGGTCCGGCGATGGCGACGGAATTCGATGACGATGGGCTCGATCGGCGGGAGTTCCCAGACTTGGTGGCGCAACGGGCTGGGATCCTCGCCTTCCAGCGCCGTCCCACATCGTCGGCAATGGTCGGGATGGAGCGTGACGACCTCGCTGCACCGTTCGGTGGGGATCAGCGTTCGTTCATGCTTCCGGTGGCCGGCCTGGCCGCCACGCGCCTTCTTGGATTTCGGCCTGTCCTGCGGCGGCTTGGCGTGCGGATGTTCGGAGCTCGGAGGTAAGGAGGAATTGCGGGGGGTCTTCCTGAGGGCTGCCAACTCCGCTTCCAGTTCGGCAAGGCGCCGCTCATAGTGATCGACAACCGCCGTGAACAGCGCACGAACCTCGGTCGGCAAGGCCTCGATTTGCTCAAGGGTAATTGGCGGTTGCGGTGGCGACATGCCAGCTATTGTTGCGGATTCTTTCGTCTGGCGCAAAGGCCAATTCCTACGCCCGGGCTACCCGGGGCGTGAACGGTTACGCTCGACACCTTCATCGCTGTCGTCCGATACATGGAAGGCGGACCGAAGAGGCCGTGGTGGGCGTACACGGCGGAGCGCAAGCGGGAGATAGCGGCACGACGGGAAGCGAGTCGCTAGACCGGGAACGATGATGCCGAGTTTGTGCGAAACCTGCGAGAACGTCCGGGCGGTCTGCGTGTTCAGCGTCACAAGAACGGGCAACGTGTTGTCGGTGGTATGTCGGCAGGAAATGGTCCCTTCCGGGACGCAGGCCGAGGTCGGATGGCGGTGCCTGCGGGTGGCCGGGGCGATGCCTTTCACGCTGGTCGGGGTGCTGGCCTCGCTCACGGGGCCGGTGGCGGCTGCGGGTGTCGGCGTCTTCGCCGTCTCGACGTTCGACACCGACTACTTGTTCGTCAAGGAGGCCGAGTTCCAGACGGCGGTTGCCGCCTTGAGGCGGGCCGGTCACTCGGTTGAGGGGGTTCTCCCGTGACTGCCGACGAGAGCGTCCGGCTGCGTCCGGTCGAGCCGGGCGACCTGCCCCGCATGTACGACCTGCAACTCGACCCGGAATCGAACCGCCTGGCGGTCACGATCCCACGCACTGCCGAGACGTTCGACTCGCATTGGACGAAGGCGCTGCACGATCCGGGGATCACCGCCAGGGCCATTCTCGTCGGCGAGGCGATGGCCGGATACATCTCATGCTTCCCGATGGACGGCCAGGATCACGTCGGGTACTGGATCGACCGG
>JBBQPD010001044.1:0-2486 GCA_038331535.1 Gemmatales bacterium
TATCCCAATCGCCGCGTGCCGAGCGCGTCTACTGTGCTCCCGGCAATGCCGGCACTGCCCGCGATGGCGTCAACGTGCCGCTTGAAGCGAATGACTTCGACCGCCTCATCCGTTTCGCCAAAAAAGAGAAGATCGGCCTGACCGTCGTCGGTCCCGAGGAACCGCTCGCTCTTGGCATCGTCGATCGCTTCCAGAAAGAGGGGCTGAGGGTCTTCGGACCCTCGAAGGCGGCGGCCCAGATCGAAGCGAGCAAGGTCTTCGCCAAGACGCTGATGCGCCATGCCGACGTGCCAACCGCCGAGTTCAAGGTCTTCGACCACCCCGACCGCGCTCGCCACTTCATCGAAACCCGCGAAAACCCGCTTGTCCTCAAGGCCGACGGCCTCGCCGCCGGCAAGGGCGTGATCGTTTGCTCCACTAAACAGGACGCCCTCGCCGCGGTCGAGCGCATCATGGTACGCGAGGAGTTCGGCCGCGAAGCAGGCCGGCAGATCATCATCGAGAAGCGCCTGGAAGGCGAGGAGCTGAGCATCCTGGCCCTGGTGTCGGGGCGGACGATCATTCCGCTGCCGCCGACGCAGGATCACAAGGCGGCGCTGGACGACGACAAAGGCCCGAACACCGGCGGCATGGGCGCCTACTGTCCGGCGCCGCGCGGCACGCCGGAGCTGCTGGAGGCCGTGGACCGCGACGTTCTGGTGCCCACCGTCCACGCCATGAAACGCCGCTTGACGCCGTTTCGAGGCGTCCTCTATGCCGGCCTGATGATAACCAACCAGGGCTTGCGCGTGCTGGAGTACAACTGCCGTCTCGGCGATCCGGAGACGCAACCGGTGCTGATGCGGCTCAAGAGTGATTTGCTCGACTTGCTCGAAGCGGTCGTCGATGAACGGCTGGACGAGTTTGAGAACAAACTGGAGTGGGACACCCGCCCGTCGGTCTGCGTCGTGATGGCGAGCAAGGGCTATCCGGGCAACTACGAGAAGGGGCTGCGCATCGACGGCCTCGACGAAGCAGCGAAGGTGCCCGACACGAAGGTGTTCCACGCGGGCACGCGCCTCGATGGCGAGCGCGTCCTGACCGATGGCGGCCGGGTGCTGGGCATCACGTCGCTGGGCGACACGCTGGCCGACGCCAAGCGCCGGGCTTATGAGGCGGTGGACCGGATCTACTTCCCCGGCATGTTCTTCCGCCGCGATATCGCCGACAAGGCGTTGAAGATTTAGGTGGTTTGCCGCTTGCGGCTTCGCGGCATTCGACCGCTAAGCCGCAAGCGGCAATCCATTTTCCGCGAGGTGCGCCGTGCTGCCGACGATACTTCTTCTGAGTGCGCTTCCCGGCGCCGACACACCGCGCTGGCTTACCGATTACGAGCAGGCACGCAAGGAGGCGCGGGCCGCCGGCAAACCGATCTTCGTCGTCTTCCGCTGCGAGTTCTGACCCGATTGCAACGCTTTCGACGGGCAGGTTGCTCGTCTCGACAAGGAGATTGCGACCGTTGCCGGGCAGTTCATCCTGCTGCGGCTGACGAGCATGCGCGGCATCGATCTCGACCTCTTCGACTTCGATTACGACCTCACCTGGATGGGCTTTTTCCTCAGCGCCGAGGAACAAGTCTACGGCCGTTACGGCGGGCGCGACGCGGAGTCGCCAGATAGCCGGGTCTCGCTCGTCGGACTGCGCCACGCGCTGGAAGGCGCCCTCGCCGCCCACCACCGCGACGGTCCGGGCAAGTCGCGGCCGCCGGAACGCGCTCGTCAGACGGTCGAGCAATTGACGGCGGCGAAACGACTGCCGGCCAAGGCGTGCATTCACTGTCATCAGGTCTACGACTTCCGCCGCGAAGAGATGCAGAACACGGGCAAGTGGCGCAAGGAAGAACTGTGGGCCTATCCGCAGCCGGAGAACGTCGGCCTGGCGCTCGAGGTGAACCGAGGCAATCGGGTCGCGAAAGTTGCGGAGGGTTCGGCGGCGGAACGGCTCGGTTTGCGCGCCGGCGACCAGATCGTCCGAGTCGGCGCTGTGCCGGCCGCCTCGTTCGCGGACGTGCAGTACGGCTTGCACCGTTCGCCCGCGTCCGGCGAGGTCTCCATAGTCTGGTTGCGCGCGGGGCGCGAGCAGACGGGCCGATTGTCCCTCGCGGATGGCTGGCGACAGACGGACATTTCGTGGCGCTGGTCGTTGCGCGGTCTCGACCCGCAGCCGTGGGTCCACGGCGACGACCTGACGACGGAGGAAAAGAAAGCCCTCGGTCTGGGCGAAAAGCGGCTGGCGTTGCGGCAGGGACCGTTTGTTCCGGAGCCGGCGATTCGTGCGGGCATCCGCCAGAACGACGTGATCGTCGGCGTGGACGGCAAGGAACTGGAGATGACCGGCCGCCAGTTCGGGGCGTACATCCGCCTCAACTTCAAGGTCGGCGATCGCGTGACCTACAATCTGCTGCGCGCAGGCAAACGGCTCGATGCGATCGTAAGGCTGGAAGGCCG
>JBBQPD010001045.1:0-2480 GCA_038331535.1 Gemmatales bacterium
TCGTTCCGCATCAACTGGGGCGACGGCACGAGCCAGACAGTCACCGGCCCCGCCGGCACCAGGGTCGATCACGTTTACACCACCTGCGACACGCGTGGCAGCGCCTACCTGGTGCAGGTGACCGGCAACGGCCCGGACGGCAGCCCGCTGCAATCGCTCACCCACATCATCGTCGTCAAGGCGTACGCCGTGCAAGGCGATATCCTGGCGGTGGGCGGCACCACCGGCGCCGACAATATCATCCTGACCCCCGTGGACAGCACCGGCACGTCGGTCAGCATCTCCATCAACGGAGTACTCCAGGCGAGTTCCCAGACCGCCCGGCAGATCGTCGTCTTCGGTCAGGCGGGCAACGACATCATCCAGATCAACAGCGCCAGGATTAATAAGCAGACGGTGTACGTTACCGTGCCGGCCGTGCTGTTCGGCGGCGACGGCAACGACACGCTGGATACGCGCGGCAGCGTGGCGGACAACATCCTGGTGGGCGGCACGGGGACCGACACGCTCCAGGGCGGCGCCGGCCGCGACATCCTGATCGGCGGCCTGGGCGCCGACACCCTGCACGGCAACGGCGGCGACGACCTGCTGATTGGCAACGCCACAGACTTCGACGTCAATGTGGCCGCCCTGAACCTCCTCATGTCCGAATGGGGCCGGCGCGACCTCGATTATCAGACGCGCGTCAACCATCTCAATGGCAACGTCCCCGGCGGCCTGAACGGTGCGAGCTTTTTCAACGCCCTCACTATCCACGAGGACTCGGCCATCGACCAGCTCTTCGGCGAAACCGAGTTGGATTGGTTCTTCTACACCGCGTCTGGCTCTGCCAAGGACAAGGTGAACAGCCCGGCGCTGGGGGAAATTGTTACCCCGCTGTGATACTCGCCTCGCTTTGCCCGGCTAAGTGGTCGAACCATCGGGGAACTGGGGAGGAAGCGGTCCACGGTCGTACTGAGGCTCTTCGAGCAGCGGCGTTCGCCAAGGGCGCTTTCAGCGTGCAGGTTGTGTCGAAGAAATGTATTGCAACGGGGCAACCTGGGGGATTTGCTCCTTGACAGCCTTTGAAGGCTTATGAGATTATCCTCTGAATGCGGTAAGATCTCGAAGGTGAAGAGAATTGCTTCGTTTCCGCTGCACCCTTGCGCACATCCTGAGTGGGAGACGACCGTGTTTTACCGCTATCGTGGACGGCTCTTGCTCCTGGCGGCTGTCGTCGCCGCCGTCTGGATCGTTTGGCCACGCACTTCCGCTGTCGGCCAGCACGCTCCCGTCGAGCAGGCGCAGGCAGCCGAGATCAGGTTTCACGGCTCCGCGTCCTGCGCCTCGATGGCCTGCCATCACTTCAACGGACCCGAAGGGTCGCAGCGAAGCGAATTCAGCACCTGGGCCAACGGCGACAAGCACTCCAAGGCGTTCACGGTCCTGTACAACGACCGCTCCGACCGCATCATGAAGAACCTTCGCGGCAAGACCACTGCCGGCGCCGCCACCCAGGACAAACTCTGTCTCAAGTGCCACTCGACCAACGACGGCGACCTGGCCACGTCCAGCGAGCGTTTCGCCCTGGCCGACGGCGTCGGCTGCGAGGCGTGCCACGGCGCGTCGCACAAGTATCTGACGGCCCACTATCTCCCCGGCTTCAAGGAGTTGTCGCGCGAGGAGAAGGAGAAGGGCTATGGCCTGAAGGATACGAAGAACCTCGTGAAGCGGGCCGATCTGTGCGTCACCTGCCACGTCGGCGACTCGACGAAGGAAGTCAATCACGATCTGATCGCCGCCGGCCATCCGCGTCTGAACTTCGAGTTGGCCGGCTATCACGGCATCTATCACAAGCACTGGTCGGACCTCGACGAAAAGGCCCGTCACAAGGACTACTACTCGCGGCTGTGGCTGATCGGCCAGTTGGTGTCGTCGAAGTCTGCTCTCGATCTGCTCGCGCTGCGAGCGGAGTCGGCGAACGCCGGCAATCCCGAGAAGCGCCGTCCCTGGCCGGAGTTCTCCGAGTACGCCTGCTTCGCCTGCCACAAGGACCTTCAGGTCACCGGGCTGAGTGCCGATGCGCCGCATTTCCAGTACTACAAGGAAAAGAAGAACCTGGGATCGTTCCCCTTTGGGACGTGGTATCTGTCGCCTCTGGATAAGTTGACCGGCGATCCAGGCTACATTCCGGTCCGCCTGATTGAGGAGCTCAAGACCGTTCGCGTTTCGATGGAGCGGCCGGCCCTGTTCGCCAAGACGGACACCGATCGAATCGCGACGGAGGCCGAAGCCGCCTCGAAGACGCTCAAGTCGGCCCTCGAGCGTTTGCAAGCCGGTAAAGACCTCGATCCGGCTCGCCTCAACAACATGCTCAAGCGCTATGTCGATGACGGTCTGAAAAACGCGGCTACACTCAACTGGGACCAGGCGACGCAGTTGTACCTGGCCATCGCCGCCCTGACGCAAGGATTGACCGATCTCGGCTCGCCCGTGCTGGG
>JBBQPD010001046.1:0-2467 GCA_038331535.1 Gemmatales bacterium
ATGTCGCCTTCCCACGGATCGTTGTTCATCTGCTTGAGGCCCAGGGCGATGCGCTTGCGCTCCTGGTCCACGTTCAGCACAATGCAGGTGACCTTATCGCCCTTGGCCACGACTTCGGACGGATGGGCGACCTTGCGCACCCAGCTCATGTCGCTGACGTGCAGCAGGCCATCGATGCCTTCCTCGATCTCGATGAAGGCGCCGTAGTTGGTGAGGTTGCGGACCACGCCGGTGACGATGGTGTCCTTGGGGTAGCGCTCGACGACCTTGTCCCAGGGATTGGGCTGAACCTGCTTCATGCCCAGCGAGATTTCCTGCTTGTCCTTGTTGATGTTCAAGACTTGCACTTCGAGCTGGTCGCCGATGGACACCAGCTCGCTGGGGTGGTTGATGCGCTTGGTCCAGCTCATCTCGGAAATGTGGACGAGACCCTCGACGCCCGCTTCGAGCTTCACGAAGGCGCCATAGTTCATGACGTTGACGACTTCGCCGGTCAGGCGGCTGCCGACCGGGTACTTGTCGGAGACGGTCGCCCACGGGCTGGGCGATTTGTGCTTGAGGCTGAGGGCGACCTTTTCCTTTTCCTTATCGACCTTGAGGATCATGACCTCAAGTTCCTGCTCGACGTGAACGACTTCGCTCGGGTCGGTGACGCGGCCCCAACTCATGTCGGTGACGTGCAGCAGGCCGTCGAGGCCGCCGAGGTCGATGAAGGCGCCAAAGGCGGCGATGTTCTTGACGACGCCCTTGCGAATCTGGCCGGGCTGAATCTCGTTGAGGAGCTTGTCCTTCATCTCCGTGCGCCGGTCTTCGAGCAGCTTGCGGCGGGAGACGACGATGTTGCGGCGCGCCTCGTCGATGGTGAGAATCTTGCACTCGACCGACTGGCCGAGGAGTGTGCCGAGGTCGGGGACGCGGCGGATATCGACCTGGGAGGCAGGCAGGAACGCGCCGACGCCGATGTTGACGAGGAGGCCGCCCTTGATCTTGCGGGTGACGGGGCCGGAGACGATGTCGCCTTCCTTGTGCCGGGAGATGACGCTCTCCCATTCCTTCTGGCGGCGGGCCTTGCGGTAACTGAGGACGACGGCGCCGTCTTCGTCTTCGACCGCTTCGATCAGCACTTCAACGTCGTCGCCGGTTTTGGGCGGAATGATCTTACCGCTGGCGTCGTCGTACCACTCGCGCAATTCGACGGCCCCTTCGCTCTTTTGGCCGATGTCCACCCAGACGTCGTCGCCGGTGACGCGGCGCACTCGTCCGGTGACGAGTCGGCCTTCGCCGAAGGACTGGGCCTCGGGGGGCAGCCAGGTGTCTGTCTCCTGGAGAAAGATGTCGTCCAGTTCTTGCCGCAGCTCGTCGGCGGCCGGTTCGAATTGACGCAGCAGATTACGGTTGACCATCGTGGACAGGCTCCCTGATAGCGCTCTCGACCCCAGACCATTAACGCCGCTGGCCCGGTTCGCGCGACCGGCTCGGCGATGCCAATGGGGAGAAGGCCGGTCGAATGGCCCTTCTCCTGAGTGAGTTAATGTATGAATCGACGCCAGAAACGAAGCGTCCCCGCGCCGGTTGTTCCGGGCGGGGACGCATGATGTTACCGATTAATAGCGGCCGCCGCCGCCGCCGCCGCCGTAGCCGCCGCCGCCGGAGCGACCGCCGCCGCCACCGCCGCCGTAGCCGCCGCCACCCGAACGGCCGCCGCCGCCCGAGCCGCCGCGACCGCCGCCCTCGGCATTCGGCCGGGCTTCGTTGACGGTCAGGCTGCGCCCTTCCATCTCTTTGCCGTTGAGGGCGGTGATAGCCGCCTGGGCTTCGGAATCGCTGCCCATTTCGACGAATCCAAACCCTTTGGACCGACCGGTGTCGCGGTCCATGATGACCTGTGCCGACTGCACAGTGCCGTGCGCCGCGAACATCTGTTCGAGAGCGCTGTCGGTGACGCCGTAGGACAGATTGCCTACGTACAACTTCTTGCCCATGTGGGCCTCCAAGGAAACAGTGCCAGCGCGCCGATTCCCCCTGCGGGGGCCACAACGCGCTCGAAAAGCCTCTGACGAGGGACAGGAGAAGGTCGAATGGAAGTGCGAAACGACCAAGGAACCGTTCACTAGACCCAAGTTCATTGTGAATGTAGCAAAGCGGGAAGTGAAAGGAAAGCGCAAAAGGAGAAAAAGCGGGCGTATTCGTTTGCCGCTTGCGGCTTAGCGGCGGCGCCCGTTAAGAGGTTGTTTCAAAACCGTAGTGGGGTCGCTTGCCTGCGCTGCTGCTGGACCTTGTGGAGGCGGTTGGCACAGATCACGCAGGCGGCCCGTTCGTTGAGGGCCTGCCAGCTGTGCCACGTCCGCTCGTAGCAATGCCGCATGCGCCGGAAGCTGGCGAACCACGCCAGCGTCCGCTCGACCACGTAGCGCGTCTTCCCCAGGTCGCTGCCGTGCGGGCTGCCCCGCGGCGCGATCCGCGGCAC
>JBBQPD010001047.1:0-2467 GCA_038331535.1 Gemmatales bacterium
ACGGAATTACTCCGCCACCATCACCCCCATCGCTTTCAACCGTTCGCGCAGCAGCGGCATACTCTCTTCCGGCACGACCAGCGTCGTCGGCCCTAATCGCGACTCGATCAGCCCGCGGGTTTCCGGCCATTGCAGCAGGCCGTCGGCGATCTCCGCACCGGGCACATGCAGCACCAATTGCCGGCGGAAGCGCGGCGGCGGCAGGGTCGCTACCGTGAGCAGCATTCGCACTGCCGGCGGCAGTGGCTGGCCGGTGCGCTGCGCAAACCACGTCTCCAGTCCCATGACGGTGATGCCGCTTTCGCGAGCTGCAAGTAGCGACGCGGGGGTGATACGGTACTGGCGTTTGCCGCCAACCGCCGTGCCCAGCGGCACTGCGAAGCGTGGTAGCTTCGTTTCCAGCAGCAAGTCGGAGCGGGCCAGGTCCACCGACAGCGTCACGCCGTCCGGCTCCACGGTGACGCACTTTTCCGGCGCCAGAGCGTAATCGCGGTTGCCGCTCAGGCGAAAGAGCGAGTAGTCGATCTGATCGTCGCTGGCGACGACGGCCATCGTGTCGGAGATGCGCACCGCCTTCAGGCCGCGCGCGAACGCCTCGGCCATGTCATCCGACGTGGCGAATTCCAGCAGCGTGGCCGAGGGGTACACCGTGATGCGGTCGCGCTTGTTCGACCACGTCCGCAGCGCTTCGAGGACGGCGGACGGAACGCTCTTGGTGCCGTGTTGCTCCAGCGTCAGGCGAATGCTGTCGAACGACTCGCCGTTTTCCAGGCCGCGGTAGACGCTCTCCGGCTCCAGCTGAAGCGTGCAGGCGGCGCCAAGGTTCTTCCAGGTCGCGAAGCGCGTCAGGCGGCCGATCAGGTTCGGCGTCAGTCCTTGCCGGAACGCGATGATCTCCAGGTTCGGCTGCACCAACAGCGTCTGCGGAAAGCCCTGGATTGGGTCCGGCGCCGCCGTGGAGCCGAGCAGCGCGCGGCCGGTCGGCGACAGGCGCACCAGCCAGCCGGCCTCGCCTTGCTTCGCCTGAACGAGACGCAGGTGGTAGGCAACGCCGAGCAGGAACGTCTCCAGCCACGGCTTCTGGCGCGACGGCCGCAGGTCTTCGGAATGCCAGTACGGATGATTCGCCGTCACCCAATCTTCGAGGGCAGCCGGGGAAGCCCAGGCATCTTCAGGCAGCTTGTCCAGCAGCAGGAACGCGAGCAGGTACGCCGAGGGGAACGGGTTGCCGGCCGGTTCCTCGCCGCGCCAGCCGTCGAGCGGGTTCCACGTCCGCAGGCGAAATAGATCGACCCAGAGCGCGGTCAGCGCCGCGGACAGGTCGTCGTCCCAGCTCGACGGTAGTACGCCGGCCCGCACTTCGCCTTCGGCCTCGATGACGATGCCTTCCAGCTCGGCCAGCGCCGCCAGCAGGAAGCCGAGGTCCGGCACATCGACGAGACGATCGCCCGGCGGTCCGGTCAGGATCGGGTTCTGTCCGAGTCGCTCCGCGTCGCGCTTGAAGAAGCCGCCCTGCATGGTCCGCCGCAACGGCAGGGCCGCGACCTGCTGCCAGAGCACGGCCAGGCGCAGCAGCCATTCGAGGCCGTCGGACTCAAGCTCGGAGTGCGAAGTGCGGAGTGCGGAAGTCGAACTGGGTTTCTCGCTCAGATCGGGCAGATCGAGCGGCTCGTTGGCGGCGCGGGAGGCGATGACGGGGTGCGTGAAGACGACCAGGTCGGCGCCCGCGGCCGCAACCAGCCATTGCTCGAACGACTTGATCGAACCGGCGCCGTCTGGGTAGAGCAGACCGCCTTCGAGGAGGGCGAACACCGGCTTGAGGCCGTCGGGGTGGCCGAGCGCCATCGCCAGCTCGACGAGATTGCCGAGCACCCAGCGCGGCTGCCGACTGCGGGCCATGAGGGCGAGGAGTTGACGAGAGGCCGGTTCCAGCTCCTGCACGCGGCGGTCGAGGATGGCGGGGTTTTCGACGGCGGCGTCGCAGCGTTCGATGAGGTCTGCGACAGGCCACTGGTTGCGCGGTTTGATGAGCTTCGCCGCCACCGCCCGGAGCAGCGGCTCGTCGTAGCTTTCCAGCGTCTGCCGGAGGCGTTCGGACCAGTAGGCGGCGGGGTGGGGCATTCGTGGATCGTGGGGTCGTGGGATCGAGCGCTCGCGATTACGATCTACGATCGACGACCTGGGGAGTGTGTCCCATTTTCTGCAGTTCCTGCACGACCGCCTCGACGCGCCCGAGGCGGATGAGCAGGACGCAATCGGTCAGCGGACCGTCGATTTCCTGGGCCAACTTCTTGCGGGCAAGCAGCTCCTGGGCGAGAACGGCGTCCTCGGTCTGCACGAGGCAGACGTGTTTGTGCAGTTTTACCGAGAGTCGCCCGCCAGTCGTCGGGCGCATCGAATCGTTTGCCATCCTCGTCCTTCTCTCTTCGCCGCCTGGCGAGCGGGGGGCGTTAGCCCCCCGGTGACT
>JBBQPD010001048.1:0-2466 GCA_038331535.1 Gemmatales bacterium
TGGCGGCCTCAGCCCGCTCACCGGCGCGATGGACAGCCAGACGTGGCAGCGCGTTCTCGACGAAGAAGTCATCCTCCACAACGGCAAGAAGTACGCCTGGACCATCCCGCTCGCCTTCCCTGTGGACGAAGCGCTGGCGAAGACACTGAAGCCGGGCCAGACCGTGGCGCTGACCAACGCCGCCAATGACATCGTCGGCACCCTGGCCGTCAGCGACGTGTACCCGTGGGACAAGGCCGCCTACGTCAAGAGCGTGTACCAGACCGAGCGTTTTGACCATCCAGGCGGCCGCATGACGCAGAACGATCCGCGCACGCACTTGATCGGCGGCGAGGTGCGCGTGCTGCCGCAGACGAAGAACCCGGAGTATGGCTCGTATCTCCTGTCGCCGCGCGAGACGCGGGCGCTGTTCCTGACGAAGGGGTGGAAGCGCGTCGTCGCGTTCCAGACGCGTAACCCGCTGCATCGCGCCCACGAATTCGCCCTGGTCGCGGGTCTGGAACGGCTGACGCGCGAGGGGCACCTCGCCGGCGGCGTGCTCAACCCGCTGGTCGGCGAGACCAAGGGCGACGACGTGGACGCCGTCACGCGCATGCGCACCTACAAGGCGCTGATCGACAACAAGGCGCTGGGGCAGGGCGACTCCGACGACGCGCTGTGGAAGAAGGTCGGCACGCCCATCGCGGACCGCATCATTCTCCTCGGCCTGGACATCAAGATGTTCTACGCCGGGCCGAAGGAAGCGATCATGCACGGCATCTATCGGCAGAACTTCGGCTTCACGGACATCGTCATCGGCCGCAAGCACGCCGACGCGCCCTACGAAGATGGCAAGGACATCTGGGACGGCCTGGCGGCGCAGCGCAAGTTCGACGAGCTGAAGGGCGAACTGCTCATCAAGCCGGTGAAAGTCGGCTTCGCTGCCTACTCCGAGGAGCTGGGCCGCGTCGGCCTGGTGGACGAGCATGGCCCGAAGGGTTACAAGCAGGTGTCGATCAGCGGCCGCGACCTGCGCGAGACGCTGCGCGCCGGCAAGCTGCCCGACCCGCGCGTCATGCGGCCGGAGACGGCGAGCATCCTCATCGAGAGCATGAAGGCGAAGTGACGGATGATGGCGAGCAGGGGGCGTCAGCCCCCCGGAGACTCACCGGGGGGCTGACGCCCCCCGCTCGCCAGGGTTGGCGCTTGCTACCATTCCAAACGCGGGGATAGAATCAACAGCGTTCGATAACCTCACGTGTCGGAGGGCGCGCTCATGACTTCCCTTCCCCCGCTCGACGATAAATCTCCCGCCGAATCCGCTCTTGCGGAGGAAGCGACATCGCCAAGTGCCAACAAACGACCGCCTGGCGGCTTTCCCGATGAGGGCGAGCGCTTCGTGCAGATGGACGAGAGCGAGCAGATTCGGCTCGTTGGCGACGATTATGCCGCGGCGTATCGGCTGGAGCGGGAGGGGGTGTTCGATCCCTATCCGGGAGAGTGGGTGGCTGTCCTGCGCGGGGAATTCATCGGCCACAGTACGGATTGCAACCCGACGGCGTTGCGACAGAACCTCGCCGTCGCGAGGAACGTCCATCCGGAGCGCATCGCCATGATTTACATTGACGATCCGAAAGAAGCGGTTTGGAGACTCTTGATTCGGGCGGGGGCCAAACTAGGAGTTCCGGCCCGAAACGTGTACTCCGCATGAGCTTTCGACGCAAGCATACCTACGAACTGGACGGGCGACAGGTTTACCGGGAGCAGATCATTGTTCCTGCCCGATTCGGCGCGACCGAGCCGGCAGCGTGGTCAGATTGCGTTCTGGACACGGGTGCTTTCCTTTCGATCATTCCCGTGTGGCTGCGCGATAGTTGCAAACCGGACATCCGCTGGGTAGAAGGTCAGATCGCGGAAGACCTTCCGGATTGGCTGAAAAGCTTTGGTGGAGTGGCAGGTGGTCGAGTGGAGTCTCGCGTCGGCTATATCGGGATCAAGCTCTACGACATCAGTTACCGTCATTTTGTTGCCACCGAAATCTTGGCTCTTTTCCCGAAGCGCGATGATGTGGCCATCACTCCCCTCCTCGGTCTCAGCGGCGGGCTGCTCGATCCCTTTGTTCTGCACATCGATTACGCCGCGACGAGCGCCTGGCTCGAAGTGAAAGCCTGATCCCATCAAGCCGCCAGGCGTATCTCTCCTCCGCATACCTTGCGATACACGGCCAATGTCTCAACGGCGCAGCGTTCCCAGGTAAATGGCCGCGCCGCCGCGATAGCGCCCGCGCGCAGCGCTTGCCGCCAGTCGTCGTCCTCGGCGACCCGGTGCATCGCCCCGCGCCAGGCGTCCTCGTCCAACGGGTCGATCAGGTGCGCCGCGGCGCCGGCGGTCTCGGCCACCGCGCCGGCGGTTGAAGCGAGCACCGCGCCGCCGCAGGCCAGCATCTCGACCGGCGGCAGGCCGAAGCCTTCGTAGTGTGACGGGAAG
>JBBQPD010001049.1:0-2466 GCA_038331535.1 Gemmatales bacterium
CGGGAAATCGACAGGTCCAACAATCGGTAAGAAGCCGTGTCAAGTCCCTGGGGAGCGGGGGGCGTGAGCCCCCGGTGAGTCACCGGGGGGCTACCGCCCCCCGCTCGCCAGAAGTGAATGTGGACACATGAACGCACAGAGCCTGTGGCCTGGTAGGCCACAGGCTCTGTGCGTTTTATGCGGGCACTTTTTACCCCTGCGCCGGGGATCGGGCTGATTTTTGCTCAAGAGAGCTTCCCGTACCCCGGTATGATGGAGAGGATTCACCGCTTGCGGCTTCGCACAAGAGCGAAGCCGCAAGCGGCCCGGTACAACGGTCTTCCCATCTATCCGCGGGTAATTTCCCATGAAACGCTTCGCGTCCCCTCTGTTTCTGGGACTCTGTTGTTTCCTCGGCGCAGCTGCGGGCACGGTGCTGCTGGCGCGCGGCCTGCCGTTCGTCGTCGGCCAGCCCGGCCACGCGGAAGTCGATCGCACCAGCGAGCGCTTCCAGCAGGTGGCGCGGCGGCTGGCGCCGTCGGTCGTCTCCATCGAGGCCGTCAAACCGCCGGTACGCGACAACCCCAAGTCCAAGGCGACCGAGGAGTCCGGCTCCGGCGTGTTGGTCCGCCTGCCCAAGCACAAGGGCACCTTCGTCATCACCAACAACCACGTCGTCAACGCGGCGGCCCCCGAGCAGATCACGGTCAGCCTGGCCGACAATCGCATCATGAAGCCGAGCCGGGTCTGGGCCGATCCCGAGTCCGACATCGCCCTGCTGCTGCTCGATGCCGACAACCTGCCGGCGGCCACGCTGGGCGACAGCGACACGGCGCACGTCGGCCAGTGGGTGCTCGCCTTCGGCAGCCCGTTCGGCCTCAACCAGACGGTGACGCACGGCATCGTCAGCGCCCGCGAGCGCAGCGAGGTCAGCCTGGGCAGCACCATCCGCATCAAGGAGTTCCTGCAAACGGACGCGGCCATCAACCCCGGTTCGAGCGGCGGCCCGCTGGTCAACCTCGACGGCGAGGTGATCGGCATCAACACCGCCATCGCCTCGCACAGCGGCAGCGCCAGCGGCGTCGCGTTCAGCATCCCGATCAACCTGGTGCGCAGAGTCTCGACGCAGCTGCTCGAAAAGGGCGCGGTGACGCGCGGCTACCTGGGCCTGCAACTGGCAAAGTCGTTCGAGGCGGCCGACGCGCTCAAATTGGGGCTGGACCGGGCGCAGGGCGCGCTGGTGGAGAAGGTGTATCCAGACACTCCGGCCGCGCAGGCGGGGCTGCGCCCCGGCGACGTGGTGCTGGAGGTGGACCGGGTGGCGGTCCGCAACGACAATCACTTCATCGGCCTGATCAGCGGTCTGCCCGTGGGGCAGCGCGTCCGCCTGCGGGTCTGGCGCGACCGCGGCGCCGGCGACCTGGAGGCAGTTGTCGGCGACTGGTCGAAGGGCCAGACGCAGATTCGCCGGGGGCGGTGATTTGCCGCTTGCGGCTTTGCGGTGCTGGACCGCTAAGCCGCAAGCGGCGAACCGGCTAATCGTCTTCCGGCCGTTTTTTGCGCACGATCATGAGGACGACGATCAAGCCGACCAGTACGGCTGTCATCAGTCCCAGGAACCACCACTCCTGCATGAAGTCAGGCATTTTCCGATCCTTTGTGGGTAGGGCGACGGTTCAAAGAATGATTCCAACGGACACGAGCCGCTCCGCGGACGGGTGGGTTCACCCGAATAGGGAAACCGCAGGCCGGAGAGGGATCGAAAGAGTGTTCTACCGCCCCGTTTGAGCGAATGCAAGCGCCCACTTGTCGAAAATCGCGGAATTTTCGGACGCGCGCCCGGACGACGCCAGCATGACTTCCGCCACTTCCGACCTGACCGCTCCCTCTCGCGCCGGCGGCACCGGCCCCGTTGCCTGGATTATCTGCTTCGCCTGCATCGCTTTGTATCTGTATCCGCTGCTGTGTCCACAGCTGGTACAGGACGATTTTCAAATCCTGACGCGCGGCGCGACGTGGCAGCGGACGGCCGACAATTTGTGGGTGCCGCAAAATGAACACGCGATGCCGCTCGGCCGTCTGCTGACCTTCGTGCTGATGCGCGTCGGCGGCCGGGCGACGCTGCTGCCGTGGACCGCCGGCCTCGTCGGGCCGCTAGCTCTGCTCGCCGGCTTGCCGCTGGTCTACCTCTTCGTGTGCCGCGAGAGAGGCCAACCGTACTTCGGTCTCGTCGCGGCGGCGCTGTTCGGCGTCACGTCGGTCTATCAGCAAGCGGTCTACTGGTTCGCCGCTGCCTTCTCGGTGCTGGCCCTGGACACGATCTTGCTGGCGCTGCTGGCGGCGCAGCGCTGGCAGCAGACGAGACGCGGCCGCTGGCTCGCGCTGTCGGCGCTGGCGTGCGCGCTGGCGCCGGGCTGGTTCGCCAGCGGCGTGCTGGCGGGGCCGCTGTGCGCGCTATATCTGTTCGCCGCTTGCGGCTTAGCGGCA
>JBBQPD010001050.1:0-2461 GCA_038331535.1 Gemmatales bacterium
CCGTCTCCCTGACGGTGCTCTTGGTGCGGCCCCCCCTGGGACGACAACCATCCCGCCCGTCTCGAACGGGGCTCCCGGCTTCCCGCCCGAACTCCTTTGCCGATCATCACCTGAAAGCTGGACGATCTCTGAACGGGCCTCGAAACGCAAGCGGGAATAGCTCCGTTCAACGGCGCCGCGTCCATTCCTCCCGCGCGTATTTCTCCGCACAGAGCACCCGCACCAATTCCTCCGGCCAGGTCGATTTCTCCGCCTCCGCTCCCCATGCCGCCCGCAGCCGGCGTTTTATCTCGATGGCCGTCAAAGGCACGTTGCACAGAAAATCCTCATGCGGCCGCTGCGCCCGATAGTCCGGTTGCCGCGGCGGCGGTCGCAGGTAGCGTCCGACGAGCGACGTGTCAAAGTCATACAGCAGCGATCCATGATGCAGTAGAAACAGCCGTTTGCGTTGCTGAGCGTTGCCCGAAAACTTGCGCTCGCCGAACGCGAGGTCGCTGATGCCCTCTTGTCTCGCGCCGCTCAACCCCAGCGCCGCGGCCACTCGGTCGAGGATGAAAGGGTACGACGAACCGATTTGCGTCAGCTCCGGCGCGCTCTCATAGGAGAGGATCAGACTGAACAGGAGACTACCGCGACCCCACAGGATCGTACCGCCGCCACTGGATCGGCGCAAGATGGGAACGCCGTCGGCGTGACAGGCGGTTTCGTCCACGTCCTCGGCCAGCTTGCAGCCGGAGCCGAGGACGACGACCGGCGCCGGCCATTCCCAGACGCGCAGCACCTCGCCGCCCGTCCCCGTTTCGGCGTCGAGCAACAGCGCCTCGTCGAGGGCGAGATTCGCCGCCGCGTCCGGCAAGGTCAGGTCGAGGAAGTGCATGAAACAACTCGCGCGAAACGTAAACAGTTGCAAAGCCGCGCGCTGACACCGATAATCGAGCCATGTCCCAGGTTTCAACAACGCCGGTTGACTCATTGCCGTCGCTCGACGACGAGGCTGCCGCCGCGCTGGACGCCGCCATCGACGCCGTCCAGAAGGGCCGGCCCTTCGACCGCGCCGGCCTGCTCGCCCGCCATCCCGATCTGGCCGATCCGCTCACCGCCCTCGAACAGCTGTTCAGCGATCAACGCACACGCGGCGAGGATAACGCCAACATCCTCGCCCTGCCCGCTCCGGAGCGCATCGGACCGTATCGCATCGAACGCCATCTCGGCAGCGGCGGCTTCGGCGTCGTCTACCTCGCGTTTGACCCGGACGTGAAACGCTACGTCGCCCTCAAGGTACTGCACGCCGCCCGGCTCGAACAGCCCGAGTCGCTGCGCCGCTTCCATCGCGAGGCTTACGCCATCGCCCGCTTGCAGCACCCCGGCATCGTCCGCCTCTTCGACTACAGCCGGCAGGGGCCCCCCTATTACCTCGTCACCGAGTTCGTCGAGGGCGTCGAGCCGCGCTTGTGGGCGCAGGAACACGCGCTCGGTGTGCCGGGCGCCGCCGACCTCGTGGCCCGCATGGCCGACGCCGTCGAGCACGCCCACGGCCAGGGCGTTTGCCACCGCGATTTGAAGCCGGGCAACATCCTCATCGACGCCGAGGGCAACCCGCACATTCTCGATTTCGGCCTCGCCCGCCTCGACCCGCTTTTCGACGCCACCGCGACGGCGGCAACCTCGGACGGCCATATCCTCGGCTCGCTGGCATACATGGCCCCGGAGCAGGCGGCCGGCCACAGCCACACCGCCGACGCCCGTAGCGACGTGTATGCCCTGGGCGTCATCCTCTACGAGCTGCTGACCGGACGGCTGCCCTTCGAGGGGCCGGCCTACGCCCTGCCGGCGCAGGTGATTGAAGACCATCCACCGCGGCCGCGCCTGTACAATCAGGCCATTCCGCACGACCTGGAGGCGATCTGCCTAAAGGCGCTGGCGAAGAAGCCGGAAGACCGCTATCCCAGCGCCGCCGGCCTGGCCAGCGACCTGCGCGCCTTCCAGCGCGGCGAGGCCGTCGCGGCCCACCGGCTCACCTGGGTGGTGCGCCTGAAGCGCACGCTGCGTCGCACGCACCGCGACATCCGCCAGGAAGGTTGGACGCTGCTCTTCCTCCTGATCGGGCTGACCATCTTCGTCGGTTGCACGACGGCGAACATTTTTGAAGTGTGGCTGACCCCGGATCGCCGCTGGTGGGCGGTGCTGGCGACGAAGCTGGTGCAGATCGCGATCATGCTCTACCTGGCCGCCCGGCTGCGTCCCGTCAAGGGGACGGAGATGACGGCGGCCGAGCGGCAAATCTGGTCGCTGATGCCCGGCTACTACGGCGGCTTCCTGACGCTGCTGCTCATCAACGCCTTCCTCGAAGAGCCGATCCACCTCGCGCCCGTCCTGGCGGTGATGAGCGGCATGGGCTTCACCAACCTGGGCGCAACCATCTGGGGCTGGTTCTACGTCTGGGGGCTGGCATTCTTCGGGT
>JBBQPD010001051.1:0-2445 GCA_038331535.1 Gemmatales bacterium
TCTTTTTTTCGGGGTGCGCGCGGGGCGCCCCCCTTTTTTTCGGCGGTCCGGCGCGGCGCGGCCCCTTTTTTTGGGGGTCTGGGGGGCGTCCCCCCCCACACCCTCTACCCCCGCCCGCGGCTCCTTTGTATCAATCTCGCGTCGGCCGGCGCGTCAGCGCCGCGAGGCGCGAGTTCACTTCCTTCGCCGGCTCCGGCCGTACGGCAGCTTTTTTCGGCTCGTTCGTGCGGCGCGGGGAGCCGATGCGCGAGCGCGAGAGGGGCGCGGGCGCTTCGCCCGGCGACAACAGCAGGCGCAGCACGATCAGCGTGCCGGCAGTCACCGCCGCGCCGATGACCAGCGGCACGAACTGCGGCGGGATGTGAACGAAGCGCAAACCGAAGCCCAGCACCATCGCCGCGCCGATCCACATCAACGGCGGCGGGTTGTTGGCGGGTTTTTTCGACTCCGACCGCGGCTTGTCCGCGACCGGCTTCCGCGGCTGCTCCGGAGCGGATTTGCGCGCGGCCGTGGGAACGACAGGCACCGCGGACTTGTACGAAGAGCGCCGGGGCAGGCGCAAGATCGGGATTTCGGGCATCGACATCATGCCGCCGACGTCCGTGGGCAGGTTCGGCTCTTCCGCCTGACGCGGGAGCGGCGGCACCCGGCGCATGGGCGGCGGCGTCTTGTGGGCCGGCACTGGAACCGGCGTCTTTTCGATCGCCGGCTCAGGCATGAAGGAGTAACTGACCGCCGGCGCGGCCGAGGTCTGGAACGCCGCGGCAGCCGACAAGAGCGGCGCTTCCCCACTCCGTGCGACCACGCACTGCGCTGTCAGACAGAGGTTCTCGACGAGAGCGACATACCGCGCCGCGGCCGGCGCATCCGGATAGGTGTGTACGAGGATGGCCGAGGCGTCGCGCGACCGCGCGGCTTCGGGGTCGAACGGAATCACGTCCGGAAGGATGCGCGTGCCCAGCCGGCCGCGCAGCTCGCGCTCCCAGCGGCCATCGAGTTCTTCGCCTTCGGGCAGCGTCAGCAAGATGCCGCGCATGGGCGGCGGTTTGGGGCCGCGCTTCGAGCGCTGGACCAGCTCCTGATAGGCCGGCAGCGTGCGGTAGGCGTTGGCCTCGGCGCGCATCACCAGGATAAACTCGTCGCAGGTCGCCAGGATTTGGGCCGGCTTGGCGCCGAGGAAGGGCGGCGCGTCCACGATCAGGCAGTCGTAGCCGTCGCGGACCTGCGGCATCACCAACAGGCGGAGCAGGTTCTCGAAATCGTCATCCGAGCAGCCGCCGTCTTCGTAAGGGCTGAGCACGTCGAGGCCGGGCAACAGGTCGGTCACGAGGATGCCGGGCACGGGCGAGCCGGCTGCGCGCAGCGAGCGGCGGTTCGGGTGTTCGGAGAGGCGCAGGGCGGTGCTGACGTTGCTGAGCGGATCGGCGTCAAGGAGCAGCACACGGCCGGTCGCGGCGGCGGCGGCGGCCACGTTGATCGACGACGTCGTCTTGCCCACGCCGCCTTTCTGGCTAGCGACCAACAGCTTCCGCACGGCAATCTCCTGTTGGAATTCGACCCCCTGGCCCGGGCGCGGCGTTCGGGAGCGAGCGATTTCGGCAACGACGGGTGCGCGACGACACCGACCCCGCGTCCGCGAGGACGGTGGATCGGGCGATAGTCCAAGCCCTCTAGCAAATATTTAGCTCATTATTCGCCCCCCCGCCGGCGCGGCGGCGGAATTTCGTCCGAGCCGGTCCGCCCCGTTGACTCGGCGTGGACACTCTGGACAATAGGAGAATGGCCTTTTCGATCATTCCAGGTCCAACCGGGAATCGCTCCCGGCTCGCGTGAGGGTTCGCTCGTGCGCTACGTCGTGTTAATCTTCGGTCTGCTTGGCGTCGCTGGCTCGGGCTTCATCGTTTATAAGTGGGGCACCCAGTGGCTCGATAATCATCAACTTTATCCCGTTCAGTTGAAGCTCCTTGAGGCGATGCAAAAAAGCAGCGAGGCAGGCACCGAGGATCAACTGAAAGCCGTGACGCAATGGTATACCCGGGAGCGCGCCCTGCCATTCGTTTGTGCCAGCGCCGTTCTTGGCCTGATCGGAATTCTTGTCAGCTTTACCGGCCGCGGCCTCAGCGCTGCCGTCTTGTTGATCGTCACAGGTGCCGGGCCTGCACTCTTGGGCGAGCCATTCGTTGTGATCTACACCGGCGGCTTAATTCTCGCCGGTTTCTTCTCGCTGTTCGTCCGCCCGCGCCGGCCGAAAAGGATCGAACCCGACGACGAGCCACGGGACGACTGAACGCCTGTCACGAAACTAGATTTTACGAGCCGCGACCGTCAGGGAGCGCGGGGAACGCTCCCTGACGGTCGCGGCTCGGAAAACGGAACGTCGGTTCGGAACCACCGTGCCACTAACCCGAGAGGTGGGCATGGCCGAGATCAAGTTCGCCTGCCCCG
>JBBQPD010001052.1:0-2443 GCA_038331535.1 Gemmatales bacterium
TCCAGCGCTCCCTGACGGTCGCGGCTCGTGGCACCCACACATTCTTACTTCGCGCGTTTCAGGGTGAAGAAGAACGCCTTGTTCTCTTTCGTCGATTCGAACTTCGTCGGCCGCTTCTCGGAGGCATCGACATAGCATAACTTCAGAGTGTCGCCGTCGAGGGCGATGATGCCATGCGCCTTGCCATCCTTGACCGGACCATCCTTGATTTCGATGTCGATCGCGGTCGGTGTCGCCTTGAGGTCCAGCTTGTAGACCATCGTGAACTTTGCGTCGGGACCGGCGGGAACGGTGATGCCGTCTTTCGTGAAAACGACCTTGCCGACCAGGTGGTCCTTGGGAACGGTTTCGCCGGCCTTGTCGCCAGCTACATACGTCCAGTCGCCGACGAGCTTGGCGGGGTCGAACGCCGCCGGTTTCTTCTCTTCGCCGCCGACCGTCGCGACAACGGTCAGGGCCAGGACAAGACAGCCGAGAGACTTCATCGGGAGTATCCTTTTCTTCCAGGACAGGAGGATGGGCGCCGGACGATCGCACGTCCAGCCGGTCGAGAAGTTGTATTCGCCGCGCGCCCGAGCGCCAATGTTAGAAAGACTGCCGACTCTACAAAAAGGTCGGTAAGTCTTGCAAACACCGCTCATGGGCCGCAAAACGGGATAACTCATGTCTGGCGAAACAAGTCGTGGAGATGGAACAGATTACGCCAAACGACAGGTTTGCGGAATCGTTAGAATCCGCGTTCGGCACCGGACTTGCTTTTAACATCCGCGCCGAACAATCGTCTGCGGTTCGTCCTCCCGGGACTCCGACGGACGCGGCTGGCAAGGAGGCTTTCGATGAAGCGCTGGAGCCTGTACGTCATCACCGCGGCGACGATATTGCTCACGGGTTTCGTCATGCAGCAAGCTGGGTGGTTTGGCCAGCCTGCTCATGCTTCCGGCACGAACGTCCGCACGGCCTCGCGCGAGTCGCTGTCGTCCGAAGTGGCGTTGCGACACGCGCGTTGCCAGCCGCACCACTGGCGCGATTGTTTGTTGGCGCGCTAATTCTCGTCAATGCACGAGCCGCGACCGTCAGGGAGCGTTATCCCGCCACGCTCCCTGACGGTCGCGGCTCGTGAGCGTCTTTGCCAGCCTCCTCCTCGGCCATGTAGCGCGCGGCAAGGTTCATTTCCTCGGCCAACGACACCGCGGCGGGCGTCAGGCTTTGCTTCGGGTTCAGGCAAAACACGTCCCACGCCTCACCTTCCACGCCCCACTGGCGGACGTACCAATCGCCCTTGTCGTTGCGAGCCAGCGGAAACAGGGAACAAGGTGCCGGCTTGTAACGGTACTTGTCGCCCTCGACGGCGCCGACCTTGTGCAACACACAACCCTTTTGGAAGAACACGCACCAACCGCCGCTGGTGCGCAGCATCGGTAGTCCGTCCTTGCGACGGTTGCTGACGAAGCCCTCCTTCTCGATGAGCTTGCGCGCTTCGGGACGCAGTTCGGGCAGGAACTTCGCCAGGTTCTCGGCGATCCGCTGCTGCTCGTCCGGGTAGACGCCGGGCCGGCCGTTCTGACAACAGAGGCCGTCGCAGCCGCGGCCGTAGATGCACTCAAAGGTTGCTGTAGAGAGGTTGACGATGGGCAAATTCAGCACGAGCGAACCTCGTTGACGAGGATGGGGTCATCAGTTCGACAGGTAAAAGGATACCACGCCGGCGCGCACTTTCCAGGCAGCTTGTCGAATCACGAAACGATTAACCCATTCACACCCGGCCGCCGCCGTCAACGACGAGCACCTGGCCGGTGACATACGCGGAGGCGTCCGACGCCAGGTACAGTGCCGCTCCGGCGATGTCTTCCGGCTGCCCGTGGCGGCCGAGCGGTGTGCGGCCGATGAGGGCGTCATACGCCTGTTCGTTCTCAAAGAGTGCCGCCGAGAAGCGCGTTTCGATGAGGCCCGGCGCCACGGCGTTGACGCGGAGTCCGTTCGACCCCAGCTCGCGCGCCAGGGCACGCATGAGGCCGAGCAGTCCCGCCTTGCTGACGCTATAAGCGCCCAGGTTCGGAAACGGCTCGATACCCGCAACTGACGCCATGAAAATGATCGAACCATGCCCCTTCGGCAGCATGCGCCGCGCTGACTCCCGCGCGGTCAGCAGGGCGCCGGTCAGGTTGACGTCGAGGATCTTGCGCCAGGCGTCGAGGTCGAGATCGAGCAGCGGGCCGTACACCGGGTTCGTCGCGGCGTTGACGATGACAACGTCCGGCAGGAACCCATCGGCATCGAGCTTGGAGAACAGCCCCGTAACCGCGGCGGCATCGCCCTGGTGACAGACGGCTTCGCGCACGTCCAGCCCACTGGCTCGTAACTTCGCTCCGGCTTCGGCGAGCGTGTCGGTCTTGCGGCCGGTGATGCAGACGGCAGCGCCTTGCCGGGCCAGCGCCTCGGCGAC
>JBBQPD010001053.1:0-2441 GCA_038331535.1 Gemmatales bacterium
CAGTAGCGTGCCATCGGCAGAAAGGGCCACAACGCGCGCTGTCCGGCCCGTCGTGCGCAGGGGTGGCAGTTCGACCCCCATGCGGACATCCCAGACGCGGCTGACCATCTGCTTCTTCTCGACTTGCTCCGTGACCGCCAGGCGCGCGCCGTCGCTCGACAGGGCGACAGCATGGATTCCGCGCCCACTCAGAACCACCGACATCAACTCCCGCGACTCCGCCAGCTCGATCAGTTTGACTCCATGCTTCTTGCCGTAAACGGCGGCGATCCGGCCGTCGGCGGATACGACCGTACCGCGCCAGTCGGCGATAGCCAGGTCCGGCATTTGTGTTCGCAAGCCCGTCTTCACGTCCCAGTCCGCAAGGCGGCCACTGGATACGCCGATCAGCGACGCACCCTTGCCGGAGAAAACTAAAGAATGGACCCCTTTGTCCTTGAGGATCGTCGGCGGTTGCGGGGGTTGAATCGGCAGACGTCGGGCGGCGAATTGTTCGTCCACGTCCGCCGAGGCCACGGCCATGAAACCGTCGATGACTTCGAGTGTCGCGCCATCTGCCTGCCGCACCATCTGCACTTTACCCTCTTCGACCTCGAGATAGGTGGCGTCCGTCGTGGCCGAGCAGGTGAAGGTGGCCGAGGAGACGACGATGGAAACATGCGGGGTAGAGACAACAGTGGGGTGGCCGTCGGCCGCGGGACCGGCCGCGACGCGCACCACGCCCTGCGAGAGGTACACGCGCCCGTCCCGCCCGGCTTGGTCCTCGTCAAGCAGACGAACCGTCGTATCGGAAGTAAGCTCGACGAGAACGGCGTCGCGGGTCAGCACGGCGAAGCTATCCTCCCCAGTCCGCAGCGACTGGCCTGGGCGCACGGTCTGACCGGCGCCGGCAGGAGCGGCGCCGCCTTCGGGACTCATCAGGTCGAGCCGGCCATCGCACTCCGTTACCTGCGCTAGCGCCGGCGCTGGCGCAGGCCGGTCGATTGGCACATGCCGTGGTGAGGTTGAGAGGAAACCCCAGAGTCCGGCGCCCACCGCCAGCAGAACCGCCGCGGCCAGCGCCGCCCCTTTCCATTGGAACCACCAGCGCATTGCGACGACCGTTGGCGTGGGCGCCACGTCCTCGCCGAAGAGATCGATGACCGCCGCGACGCCGTCCTGGCCGAGTTCGGCGTTCAGCATGGTATCGAGAAGGAGATGATCGATGTAGAGCTGACGTGCGGCGGGATCGGCGGCGAGGAGTTGTTCCAGTCGGCGCAGTTCATCGTCGGGCAACGACTCGTCGCAGACCCGAGCGAGCAGGCCGGCCAGTTCATCCGAGATGTTTCCGGGCTGATTCATAACGATCCTTCCGCACTCAGACGGCGTTCGATGCATTTCAGGAGTGCTTCGCGGATGCGATAAAGCGTCTGCCGGATCGACCCGGCGGGTCTTTGAATGTTCTGGGCGACATCGTCGATGGACTGTTGCAAGCCGTAGCGCAGGTCGAGGAGTTGACGCTGGGGGGCCGGCAATTTTTCCAGGCAGGAAGCCAGTGCCGCCTGACGCTCCTCGCTGGTACGGGCACGTTCCTCGGCCAACGCAGCCAAGTCGTGGAGCAGTTGCTCGTCAAACACGAGCCGGTCGCGGCGGCGCTGCTTGAGATGCGTGAGAACCTGATAACGAGCCACCCGGCTGGACCACGCCCAGAAGTCGGTGTCTGGAACGAAGTCGCCAGCCTTTCGCCACAACAACAAGTTCGTTTCCTGCAACACGTCTTCGACCGCGCCTGGGTGCAGGAGCAAGCAGCGAATCAGGCCGCGCAGGCGGCGCTGATGGCCCGTTAGTTCGCACACAAAGGTTTCGGGATCGCGCGGCGCGCTCATGTGCGGCCCCTTCCACTAGCCAATGGCGCGAGACCGCTGTTTGTCAACAGCTATCGCGGTGGAAAAAATCGTTGTTGACATTTGTTCGCCTCGCGCCATTGCCTTTTAGGATTCTACCACCCCACCGACGGGCGTCCTCTGCGGAAGCGTTTCCGGGCGGCGCCTCACACCTTGCAGGAGCCTTCGTCATGTTCCGCACCTTCCTGTCCGCTCTGTCCGCTCTGGTACTCTGCGCCGGCGTGTCGCTGGCCGACGAGATCAAGGGCAAGGTCAAGAGCGTCGATGCCGACAAGAACACGATCACCGTCACGGTCGGCGACAAGGACCAGACGATTCCGATCGCCAAGGACGCCGAAGTCTTCAGCCTGGGCAAGGGCAAGAAGGGTCAGCCCGGCCCCAAAGTCGCCGTCACCGACGGCATCAAGGGCGTCAAGGAGGGCACCGATGTTACGCTGACCACCGAGAAAAAGGACGACAAGGACACGGTCACGGCCATTAAGGTCGAGGCTCCTGCCAAGAAGAAAAAGGACAAGAACTAATGCCCCTGTGACGCGCCGCGGCGGCAGGCCTGCCGCC
>JBBQPD010001054.1:0-2431 GCA_038331535.1 Gemmatales bacterium
GCTCCAGACGCTCCCTGACGGTCGCGGCTCGTTGCGGGTGCCAAGCGCTCCCTGACGGTCGCGGCTCGTTGCGGGTGCCAAGCGCTCCCTGACGGTCGCGGCTCGTTGCGGGTGCCAAGCGCTCCCTGACGGTCGCGGCTCGTGATCCGCTTCCTCCGGCCGAATTGGTCTTGATTCCGAGATCGAAGCACGTTATACGCCCGCCTCCAGACTCTTCGGATCGCCGCGCGGACGCCTCGGGGGAGGCGGTCGCGACGGCACGGGTAGCGCGCGGCGCCGGCACATGCGGCGCGGCAAGGGAGGTCGGCCGATGAACGCTCAACCAAATCGACTGCGGCGAGCGCGAGGCGCCGTCCTGATTGCGTTCGCCGCCCTCTGTTTCGGCCCGACCGGCTGCGCCGGCACCTGGGACGAAGTCTGGAGCCGCGACTTCTCCGTCAAGGAGTGGTGGACGCCGCCCGACCCGCTCGTCGTCCTGCGCGATGACTCCGACGGCGACCATCGCGCCCGCGCCCTGCGCGCGCTGCGCGAGCCCAAATTCAATTCCGGCAGCGATAAGGACCAGGACGGCATCGTCCAAATTCTGGTCACGGCGGCCGCGACGGAGCGGGCGGCACTGTGCCGGCTGGCGGCCATCGAGACGCTGCAAACCTTCAAGGATCCACGCGTCGTCCGCGGCCTGGAGGACGCCTACTACCGCGCCACCAGCTTCCCGCCGGAGACGGCGACGATCATCCGCTGCCTGGCCCTGGAAGGGCTGGGCAACACCGGTCAGGCGGCCGCGATCGATCATCTGGTGCGCGTGCTGCGCGAGCCGCCTGTCGCCGGGGACGCCGGCGAAGACGAGAAGCAGCAGAAGACGAATGAGCGCACCGCCGCCGCCCGCGCCCTGGGCCACTTCAAGGGCCGGGCCGCGTCCGAAGCGCTGGTCGCCACGCTCAAGACGGAACAGGACGTGGCCCTGCGCGACCGCGCCCACGAGGCGCTGAAGGCGTCTACCGGCAGGAACTTCGGACCGGATGCCAAGCTGTGGGAAGAGTACCTGCAAAACGCCGGCAAAGATCAGCCGGTCGGCATCGTCGAAGAGAAGGGCTTTGGTAACAAAATCCTCGACCTCGTTGATTTCAAGTAAGAGTCGGTCCCAGACGTAGGTTTACGAGCCGCGACCGTGAGGGAGCGTCGCCGCAACGCACCCTATAAGCAGTGGGCACGAGCGGCGGCTCAGCTCACGGCGTCAGCGTCCATTCTTCCCGGCGAAATCCTTCATGAACGACGCCAGCGTCCGGCAGGCTTCGGGGCTGACCGCGTTGTAGATCGAGGCGCGGACGCCGCCAACGGAGCGATGCCCCGCCAGGCCGACCATCCCGGCCGCCTGGGCCTCGGCGACGAACTGTTTCTCCAGCGCCTCATTCGGCAGGCGGAAGGTGACGTTCATCAGCGAGCGTGCCTCCGGCGCGGCATGGCCGCGGTAGAACCCGCCGCTGCCGTCGATCGCGTCGTAAACAATCTTCCCCTTCTGCGCGTTGCGCTCCACCATCGCCGCCAGCCCGCCGGTGCTCTCGATCCACTGCAACACCAGGTTCAGGACGTAGACTCCGAAGCTCGGTGGCGTGTTGTACAGAGAGTTATTCTGGACGTGCGTCGCGTAGCGCAACATCGTCGGAACCGACTTGTTCGCCTTCGCCAGCCAGGATTCGCGCAGCAGGACCGCGGTCACACCGGAGGGACCGAGGTTCTTCTGCGCCCCGGCGTAGATCAGCGAGAACTTGCCGGCATCAAACGGCCGCGACAGGATGTCGCTGCTCATGTCGGCGACCAGCGGCCGGTCGCCGACGCCGGGGAACTCGTGCCACTGATTGCCGTGGATCGTCTCGTTCGACGTGACGTGGACGTAGGCCGGGTTGGCGCTGAGCTTGATCTCGTCGGCGCGCGGCACCCGGCGGTAGTTATCGGCTTTCGTCGAAGCGGCGACGTGTGCCTGGCCGAAAGCTGCGGCTTCTTCGACCGCCTTCTCGGACCAGGCGCCGGTCACCAGGAAATCGGCGGTCGCGCCGGGTGGCAGGAAGTTCATCGGCACCATCGCGAACTGGGTCGAAGCGCCGCCCTGGAGGAACAGCACGCGATAACCGGCGCCGACGCCAAGCAGGCGCTTGAAGGCTGCCTCGGCCCCGCTGTTGATCGCCTCGAATTCCTTGGAGCGATGGCTCATTTCCATGATCGACATGCCGCGACCCTGATAGTCGCGCAGCTCGGCCTGGACTTTCTCCAGGACGGGAGGAGGCAGCATCGCCGGGCCGGCGTTGAAATTGCACACGTTGGTCATCGATCTCATCCCTGTGGTAACACAAGAAGGTCTACACGGCTTGCCGTTTAGCGCGGATCACCTCGCGCGAAAAGGCAAGCCATTTTACACACAAACCTACATTTCGGC
>JBBQPD010001055.1:0-2418 GCA_038331535.1 Gemmatales bacterium
CAATTCCTGGTGACGCTCTTCCTGGTCGCATTTGCCGGGCGAGTAGTCTTCGCGGTGGCGACCCACTTCATCCTGATCCGCCTCGGCTACGGTGGATTCCTCGGATTCGTGCTGCAGGACGATCGTGCCTACGACAAGATCGGCTGGAACATCGCCCGCTTCTGGCTCGGCGTGTTCCCGGGCATCCGTGACACCGATGAATACCTGCTCGTCAACTTCACCTATCTGACCGGCCTGGTCTACTACACGTTGGGACACAGCCTGCTGGCCGCCAAGATGCTCAATGTCGCCTTCGGGAGCATGCTGGGCGTCGTCATCTACGCTATCGCGACCGAAGTCTTCGAGCGACGAGTTGGGAGAGTCGCCGCGCTACTGACGGCCTTTTTCCCGTCGCTGATGCTCTGGTCCGTCGTCCTGCTGAAAGACATCCTCATGGCGCTGGTGGTCGCCGTGGCGGTCTTTGGACTCGTCCGTTACGCTCGTCGCCACGAATGGTGGACGCTGGCAGTGGCACTGCTGGCGTTCCTTGCGACCGAGAACCTACGTCAGTTCGTGTTCTTCATCCTGATCTTTTTGATGCCGATCGCGTTCTTGTTCACCGACCGGACTGAGCGCAACGCAACCTGGTGGCGACCCACGCTGGCCGTCGGCCTGGGCCTAGCTCTGGTCGGCGGCTTGTACAGGGTTTTCGGGGGCGACGCGATGAAGGAGTACCAGGGGCTGCTGCCAGTCGTGATGTTTCTGCCGGCGGTTTGGCTCTACGTCGGCAACCTCAGCGGGCGGCGCAAATTGGCCCTGCTCGCGCCGCTGGTTGCCGGCGTCATCGCGATCAGCCTGCTGACCCACAATGGCGGGCTTGGGCTGCGCTACTTAACCGGCAAGGCGCTGACTGAGGCCGAGTGGAAGCGTTGGCTGGAGGAGCGCAACGCCGGATCCGGCATTGACGAGTTTGGCGGCATCAAACCGCCAAAGGATGACGCGACGATTTTTGATCGCGCCCTGCCCTACCTGCCCAAAGGCATCTTCTTCGTCCTGATGGGTCCGACCCCCTGGGAAGCGCGGAGCGGCTCGATGCGCGCCGTCATTCCGGAGATGCTGCTCTGGTACGGCATGCTCGGCGCGGGAGCTGTCGGCCTGATCACGAACTTTCGGCGGAGCTGGCGGGATCTGGTCTTCCCATTTGGGTTCACCGCGGCCTGGATCGTGGCGCTGGCGCTCTCCGAAGGCAACACTGGCAACATCTTTCGCCACCGCAGTCAGTTCATGCCCTTCATCCTGATGCTGTCGGCGGCTGGACTCGTTTGGATTCTGGTTCGCTGGCAAGCCCGTCAGGCGGGCTCCGTCCACGAACACCAACTGAGCAATGCCCGCCCGCGGGAAGGGGCGGCTTAACTTGCCGAGCTACCTCGTCACGGGAGGTGCCGGCTTCATCGGCTCGAACCTGACGCGGGCGTTAGTCGAGCGCGGCGGCCAGGTGCGGGTGCTGGACAGCCTGACGACCGGGCGGCTGACGAATCTGGCCGAAATCGAGCGCGAGGTCGAACTCATCGAGGCCGACCTGCGCGATGCGCATACCGTTGGCCAGGCTATGCGCGGCGTCGAGGCGGTCTTTCATCAGGGAGCGCTGCCGTCTGTGGCGCGCTCCGTGGCCGACCCGCTCGCCAGCCACGATGTCAACGCCAGCGGTACGCTGGGTCTGCTATTAGCGGCGCGCGAGGCGGGCGTGCGGCGATTCGTCTACGCCTCGTCGTCATCGGTCTATGGTGATACGCCGGTTCTGCCCAAATCCGAAGATCTGCCGACAAACCCGCTCTCGCCCTACGCCGTCTCGAAGCTCGCCGGCGAGCAGTATTGCCGGGTGTTCGCTCGGCTGTACGGGCTCGAGACGGTCTGCTTACGCTACTTCAACGTCTTCGGGCCACGCCAGGATCCGGCCTCCCAGTACGCGGCCGTCATTCCGCGGTTTATCCTGGCCATGGCCCAGGGCGAGGCGCCGACCATCAACGGCGACGGCACCCAGTCGCGCGACTTCTCCTACATCGAAAACGTGGTGCAGGCCAACCTGCTGGCGGCCGACACACCCGGCGTCGGAGGTGAGGTCTTCAACATTGCCTGCGGCCGCCGATACAGCCTGCTCGATCTCGTGGCAGCGTTGAACCGTATTCTCGGCACCAGCCTTGAGCCACGCTTCGGCCCGGCCCGGCCCGGTGACGTAATGCACTCCCAGGCTGACATCTCGCGCGCCGAGGGTCTGCTCGGCTATCGGCCGACCGTCCAATTCGAGGCAGGACTTACCTTGAGTGCGGCGTGGTACCGGGGTCAAATGACGAATGATGAATGATGCATCAAGTGTGACGACCGTCGATCCATCGTCAACGCCTTCGGCCCTAGCTCCCGAACGTACGACGGACGATTCGT
>JBBQPD010001056.1:0-2417 GCA_038331535.1 Gemmatales bacterium
GCTCCGACCGAAGAGTTGATCTTCCAGATGGTGCCTCTGGGTGAGGACGAACGGGCCTGGGTTGAATGTCACCCGATTGCCCTGGAACGGAGTCCAGACGATCTCGCGATTCGGCCCTGGCCAACGCCCGCCCGAGTCGCCGCCTTCCTGGGCAATAACCGGATTATGGTCGAGGAAGTTCAACAAGCGTCCGTTCAACTGGCTGCGTATCTCCTCCGGTTGCTTGTGCGGGGCCAACACGCGCGCGAAGGCGACAACCGCCTGAGCGTCTTTGTCGTCGCGAAATCGACCGAGCAGTTGCACGGCCCGCTGGCCCTGATGGCACTCCTGGCAATGCGCTTCATGGTTGATCGGCCTCATGGTTCGACCGGAGTCGTCCGGTTGATGACAGCGGACGCACGTCAGTTCTTCCATCCCCTTCGGTAAAAAGCGGGATGACAGGGCCAGGTGTTTCTGATGGTTAAACCGAATCCGTCCGGGATCGTCGGTGCCGTCCTTCAATCCCTTGTGTTCGCCGCGCCAGAGTGCGAATTCCGGATGACCGTCAGGGAAGCCCGTCACCTTCGAGAAGGAAGCCTCTCCCGCGCGCAGGTGATCCTTCAGATTTTCGTGGCAACGGATACAGTCGCCGTCAAGGACGCGCGCCAGCACCAGCTGGCCGCGGTGCTCGCGATGGCATTCGGCACAAGCCGGCTCGTCCGCGACGAGCGTATTGTGCGGCGCCGCATTCGGCCCCGTTCGCGAGCCTGCCGACGGTTTTGCCGGATCGTCCGTGTGGCACTTCCGGCAGGCAGCGTCGGCGACGGAGTGGAGCGCGGAATGGAGCGGAGAAAATCGCCAGGCGGTCCGAAACGGTTGTGTGTGACAGCTGGCGCAGCCGTCGTTGATGCCCGCGTGCGCCGGCGACAGCGGTCCGGCCTGGTAAAGGCTGGCAGTGCGCCCGCCGGTCAGACTGGCCGCCACGCTCACGCCGAGTAGCGCGAGCAGACCGAAGAACAGATATTTCGTCAAATGACGGCGCCAGCGGCGCAGCCCACGGGGCCGGTCGTAATAGTCCAGCTCCACCCAGTCGGACAGGGCCTTCGGATCACGGGAAGCTTCGGACATCGGTCAGGCTCCCTCCACGGTGAATCGTCTAGCCGAAGTGACGCTCAGTAAAAGAGCGACATTACCACGTGAACGACTCCCAGAACCAGCAGCGCGGCGGAGAGCGGAACGTGGAGCAGTAACCATCCGTGCAGCCAGTGGTGAATCCGTTCCTGTTCCAACAGCAGACGGCGGTCCTCGCACAGCGAAGCCAGTTGAGCGACTTCCTCCTGGCTTTCTTCCAGGCCTTCGAGGCCGCGCAGCTTGTCGAAGCGTGTCTGCGTCTGCAGCGCGTTGAACAACGGTGATCCACGCGGCGGGACCGGAACGAGGAAAGGCCGAATATCGCTCTCGTAGAAAGCCCGCAATTGTGTTTTGCCGTCGAGTTGAACGCGGGCCGCGGCGCGCGTGCTCTCGATCGTCTCGCCCTTGTCGCCGTAATTTCCGCAGACCTGGTCCATGAGCGCGTCGGCCTTGCGCCGCATCACTTCGATCACATGCGGGATTTGTTCGTAAGGGGCTTCGCACGGCACGCGCGTCGTCATCATGCGCGGCAACAGATTTTGCAAGACGAGGCCGAGGACGCCGGTGAGAAGGACCATGAAAAGCACGGCCAACAGCGCGCGTTCCAGGGGGCCGCCCAGGGAAAATCCGCTGTGCAGGACAGCGAGTGGGCCGCTGAGTAACCCGAGCCAGATGTGGCCGCGCAGCCACGTCTGGCGGTCGCGCAGCAGCTTCGTCCGCATGCGCCGGCGATGGTAGGACAATAGCCCGGCGTAGACCATCAACCCCGCGGCTGCGGTGCCGTACCACAGACCAACAGTGCTGCCGCCGGTGAGTCCGCCCGGAGTGCGGCGATTGAAAAACAGATAGACCGCGGTTGCCGCAAGTGCCAGCAAGATAGTGACGAGGAACCAGCGCTTGTGAGAGGAGTCGAGCAGCAAAGCTTCACCGGCATCGCCTGGGCGTGGGTGCCCAAGAAGAGGGCACTTTTCTACGCAGCCATCCGTAGGGAACGGGCATTGTACTAACCCCTGAACGACTTCACAATGGTTCGCCCTTTGTCCTCAGAAGAGGAGAGCGGAACGAAATCACGGTCGGATCGGAGCAAAGCGGAACAACAGGGTTCGGTCGGTTACCGGCCCTAGCTCGCCATCCTCGAACGATGCCGTTTCGAGATAAATGCTCACGCGCTCGGCGTCTGCGGGGACAAGCTGCTGTCGCTCCAAATAGGTCCAGAGGATACGAATTTTCCTCTCGCGCTCCTCGGCGTCCGCACGCGACAGATTGTGCCAGATCAGCGCTGCCCAGCGCTCCGGTCGCAACTGATC
>JBBQPD010001057.1:0-2413 GCA_038331535.1 Gemmatales bacterium
GTCGTTAGTCTTCTGACAGTCAGCACGCCGCAAAATATGGCCGATCCGAATGAAAGGTTGGTTCCGAGGAGCGAGTGCCCGCGGCAAGGAGTTGCCCATGAATCTGTCGAAATGCGTCGCGCCACTCGGGCTGGCCCTGGCCGCAACTCTCGGACGCGCAGGCGATTCGCTCCCCGCGCCGTCGCCTCGCTGGTGCCCGACTCCTGTCGTCGTGCCGAACTGTCCGGCGCCGAGCGCACCGTCGGTTCCTCCCGGCCAGGAACCGCCCCAGCCGGGCCAGCAGCAACCGAACCAGCCGACGACGCCGACCGACGCCTTCGCCCAGGCACCGGAAGGCGGTACGCAGCCGGCCGCCAGCTTCTCTCCGAATATGTACGGCGACGCCTTCGGCGGCCCGCCCCAGCGCGTGGTGATCCAGCGGTCGCCGATCATCATCCTCGGAACCCCAGGCACGCCAGGCACGCCAGGCACGCCGGGCACACCTGGCACGCCTGGCACGCCCGCCGTGGACCACTTCCTCGGCGGCACGTTTGCGATTCCCGGCACCGCCCAACCGGCCAGCTTTCTGGCACAACCTGTCATCCGGCCCGGAGTTTTTAACCCGCTGACCTTCACGCTCAGCAGTCCGGCAATCTTGCCCGGTGTAACCACCACCTTCCTCCCGCCGCTGACCCATCTGAGTCAGGGTCCGGTGGTCGTGGGAAAGAATGGGCTACCCGTCGGCACCCTGGTCCCCCTTCAGGAGCAACCGCAGGTCCGAACTTCCGTGTTCCAGGATGCGAGCAATCAATTCGGCTCAGGGGGGACGTTGACGTTGCTCGGCAGCGGAGCCACACTCTTGAATCCGGCGTTCGTAGATGCAACGGGGCAGACCGCCTCGATCTGGTCCATCGCTACGCAGTACGACTACCTCTTCCCTGGCACGCCGGGCACGCCCGGCACGCCGGGCACGCCGGGCACGCCGGGCACGCCGGGCACGCCCACTCAGGTGATCCCGCGTCCCTCGATCGTGCTGGACATCCCTAGCCCCACGGGCGGCGTGGTCGGCCGGACCAAGATCGCCGACGACAATTCGCCGCTGCCGCGCGACCGCGTGATCCTCGGCTACGACTACTTCGACAGCGTGCCCCTGACCGCCGGTGGCGCCGGCGTCCATCGCTTTTCGCCGGGCGTTGAGAAGACCTTCCTGGACGGACTCGCTTCCATCGAAGTGCGCGTGCCCTTCGCCTCGACGATTGATACCAACGTCGTGGCGGATGGAGTCAACGGCGGCGGCCACGCCGAAATCGGCAATGTGAATATCACGCTGAAGACGCTGCTCTATGCCAGCCCAGAACTGAACGTGGCGTGCGGTCTGGGGGTCGCGCTGCCGACCGGCTCGGACGTGCGCGTCTCCCTGCTCGACGGTACGGAAGTGGTGCGCATCCGCAACGACGCCGTGATCTTGACGCCCTACGTGGCCTATCTCGTGACGCCGAACGAAAAGTTGTTCTTCCAGAACTGGTACCAGTTCGGCTTCGACGCCAACGGCAACGAAGTGCTCGTCAACCCCGACCTGGCCGGGCCGTTGCGCTCCTTCGGCCGATTGAATGACCAGTGCCTGTTCCAGATCGACGCCCAGCTCGGCTACTGGCTTTACCGCTCCCAGGAACCGACGGCGCTGCTCAGGGGACTGGCGCCGTTCGTGGAGCTGCACTACAACACGACGCTCGGCAAGGGCGACTCCGTGGCGTCGGGCGGCTTCACCATCGGCGACCCGAATCGCCGCCTGGACGAGTTCAACCTGACGGCCGGTTTCACCGCCCAGATGCGCGACAACTTCAGCCTGTCGGTCGGTGCGGTGGTGCCGCTCAGTGGTCGTGAGGAGCGCACGTTCGATTGGCAGCTCGGCATCCGCGGCAACCTCGTCTTTGGGCGGACCGCGCGCGAACAAGGTCCGGCCGGCGCGGCCTCGAACTTCTAACCGAACCTGTCTCCCCGTTCGCTCGTCTTCATTTGGTGGAAGAGGTTCGTCGTGCGGGCAGCGCCCGCCAAACAACGTTTGGCGTTCGGAGCGAGCAGCGTGGGACAGCACAATCCCCTCAAGGAACATGCCAAGGAAATGGCCCGCCGCGCGCGTCGGCTCGACGACCGTCTGGCGCCGGAAGAGGAGCTGCGCGAGGCTGGCTGCGGCCAGGCGCCTCACGGTGCCGCGTTCGATCCTGCGTGGCGCACGCCGGCCGTGCTGGCACTCGCGCGCCACATCCGCGACGACCACGATGGCTCCGTGCTGCCAATTCTCGCCGACGCCCTCGAGGAGGCGGGGTGTCAGGACGAGGATGTTCTGAAACACTGCCGCGAGTCCGCCGGGCACCGCCACGGCTGCTGGGTGGTGGCGATGTTGCTGCACGGTCGCTGATATTCATCCCACCAA
>JBBQPD010001058.1:0-2413 GCA_038331535.1 Gemmatales bacterium
CAGGCCGGCATCGAGGACGCGCCGCAGCGCTCCGGCGGTGCCGACTAATTCCTTGCCGTCTTCAACATAGTTCACGGATAGACGCCAGTTCCGGCCGTCGCCGACGAAATCGCGCACCCTATCGGCCTTGTCGCCGATGCTGTAAACGACCTCGGTGACGCCATGCGCTGCCAGCCAAGCGAGCTGATAGTGGGCGAACGGCACGCCGCGAACTGGGATGAGCGTCTTGGGAAGGTGGGTGGTCCAGGGCCGCATCCGCGTGCCCAATCCGCCCGCGAGGATCACACACTGCATGCCCCACTCCTCGTCGTCCAGCCTGCTGCGCCGAAGAGCTATTTCTCCGGCGTCATCGAGGCCGAGGCGCCGTCATCCGTCCGCCGGCTGAAGCATAGTTCACGTTTTTAGATGTTGAGGCTTCGCGCGATTATTCTCCTGAACGCAAGGCGGCGACGAATCGCGTTGTGTCCGCCGCTTGCCACTTGCGGCTTAGCGGGCCTGAACCGTACCCGTCCGCCTCCGAGAAGCCGCAACCCTGTCGTAGTTCCGGCCTGCCGACGTTTAGCCCTCGCCTGAACGATTCATGCCCGACTTGCATTCCACTCCGGTGCGAACTAGGGTTGTGCCAGGACGCGGAGTCATACGCCTAACTCCGGTCGCTGACGCTCCCGGCGCGCCGTACCTGCATCGTCGAAGTAGGCTCCTCGACAGGACCGAATCAACCATGACCACATCTACGCGGAACCCGCGAAACCGCTCCCGAAAACCGGCCTGTGGTCGCGCCCTGGCGGATCACCAGTTCCTCGGTTGCCTCGAACGAACGGCGGCCACGGAAACCTGGGAATCGCGCACGCACGACGGCCGGCGCTGGCTGGTCAAGGTGCTGTTCAACGTCCTCGGCACCGATCCGAAACGCGCCGACGCGCTGCAGCGCCTCCAGTCGCTCAAGCATCCTCACCTTGTCCCCGCTGTCCTTGTGCCCGGCGGCCCCGGTTGTCTCGTCATTGCTGTGGAATATCCCGCCGCGACGCTGTTCGACCTCCTCAAGCAGTTCCAGTCGGACGGCAAAGCGGGCATTCCTCGTGAACTCCTGCTCGGCTGGCTGCGCACGGCCGCGACGACTCTCGATGAACTCGCGACGGAACAAGGCGTCTGCCATTTCAGCTTGACGCCACGCCAGCTGTTGGTGACGGAGGCTGCGCTGCTCATCGCGGAACACGGTCTGACGCAGCTCATGTGGCTGCCGACCGGACAATTGCAGGGCCAGGTGCAGCCACGCTACGCCGCGCCGGAATTGCCCGACCTTCAGCGGATCGGCCCAGCGTGCGACCAGTTCAGCCTCGCTGCGATCTTCCAGGAATTGCTCACCGGCATCCCACCGTTCCGTGCCCGGCCCCTGGCCGCGCCGGACCTGGCTCCGCTCGCTGCGCTGGTCCGCCCGGTTGTGGCACGCGCCCTGGACTTCGACCCGAAGCAACGCTTCTCGTCCTGCCTGGATTTGATCGACGCCCTGGAAAATGTCGGCGCGGTGACGGTAGTTCCCCTCGCGGCAACGGAACCGATTTCCCCGTCGACACTCGTTTCAAACCCCGAACCCGCTGCGACTCCCGAACCCGTGGCAGAAGTGCCCCTGGCGGCCCCCGCCGCCGAACACTCGGTCGAGCAGTCGGAAGAATTCAACACCATCCCTCTGCCCGCACGACGGAGCGACTTTGTAAACGATCTCCTGTTGGAAACAGGCGAGCCGCCACTGCTCACGGCGCCCGCGGAGTCTATCACTCCAGCCTCCGATCCTTCCCCATCTTGTCCGGCCGAAACACCGGTGGCAGCGCCACTGGACGATTGTTCGTCAAGGGTCGAACTCAATGCATTGAGCGAGAGCAAGACCGACGCCGCGGCCGACGATTTGGTTTCGTGGGAACTCGCACCGCCGCCGCTGCCGTCCGCGCTCGATCTTTCCTGCGGCTCACAGGCGACTGCGTTACCGGAAATCGTGGAAGCCCCTCAAGCGGTCGATCCGGTCGTGGCGGAAATCTCGCCCTCGCCGTTTGAACTGGAACCTCCGACCAGCGCGCCGGAGAGTTTGCTGCGGGAGATCCCGTTATGGGAGAACGAGGCTCCTGTCGAGCCGGTTGCTCCCGTAGACCACGACTCAGCAGCAGCCTCGCCGTCCCATGACGGAGCAGCGGTCGAACCTGCGGCCCCGGTTGAGCCAACGCGCTTGTGGAATGAGGGTCAGTCGCCGTCTTCTTTGCCCGTCGTCGCTGCGGTCGAGACTTCGCTCCCGCCGCAGGAAGAGGATGAAGAACTCTCTGGCCTGACGTCCACCATTCCGTTCCAGAAGTGCTTCCCGGCCGCAGCCGCTCCCGACTCGCTGCGCGGCTTTTCGTTCTTGGCCGAGCCGACGAGCGACGCG
>JBBQPD010001059.1:0-2409 GCA_038331535.1 Gemmatales bacterium
ACCTGAGGCTCCATTCACGAGCAGCTGCCTCATAGGCCGGCGCCATCATGCGACATGGTCCGCACCAAGGTGCCCAGACATCGACGAGAACAGGTATCGTGCTGCGCGCGATCTGGCGGTCGAAGATCTCGGCAGCGACATCCTCCGGATGCCCGGCGAACACCTTGGCCTTGCATTTCCCGCATTTGGCCTCGATGGCCGGACGAGACGGCGGCAAGCGGTTGATTGTGCCGCATTTGCTGCAGACCACAAGATTTTCAGTCATTTGCACTGCCTTCGACGAGCACGCTGCTTCTGGAAAGCTTCAATGTCGACTAGCGCGTCCAACATACATGTATGTCATTGGGCGTGGCCCATTTGCGTATTCCGTTCGGAGCTCGGTCAAATCGAAACCTGCCGAGCGGATGAGGTCGTCCATCTTCCGGTCCAGGTGACAGCCTCCTGCAACATGGCACCAGATGGGGGTGAGTCTCTGTTGCCAGCGCTCGATCGCCGGCTCGGGTGAAAGCCCATGTTCGACGAAGAGCAACCTGCCGTCCGGCTTGAGAACCCGTCGCATCTCGCGTAGCGCGGCCAGCGGGTCAGTGATCGAACAGAGCGTCCAGGTCATCACAACCGTGTCTATGGTGCTGTCCGCGAGCGGGATTGCGGTCGCAGACCCCTGCAGTAATTCCGCGCGGACACCGGCCGCGGCAGCCCGTCGGCGCGCGATTGCGAGCAAGCGGGGCGAAGGGTCGATCCCGACCACGGTCTCAACCTGCTTGCCATAGAGGGGAAAGTTCAGCCCCGAGCCGACCCCAACTTCGAGCACCCGTCCACTGGCCGCGGCAACCACCTCGCGGCGATACTTCTCGAGCTGGGTTTGCCGCATGACAAGATCGAGAATCGGCGGCAGTACCCAGCGGTCATAGAAGTTCACGACGGCCTCCTGCGAACCACCGACCTGCAGCCAGAGAGATCACTCGGAGCGACTCCTCGGCGCCGTCTGCAGCGCCCTTTTCGAAGTCTCCCTCGATTCGGCCCATCTGATTGGTTACATGGGCGAAGCAAAGCACCGATCGGCTGCGCGCTTTCGCAAAGGCGTAGAGCGCCGCTGCCTCCATCTCGACGGCGAGAATTCCGGCCTGCAATGCCGCATCGATCGCCTGCTGCGTTTCCCGAAAGGGAGCATCAGTTGTCCAGGTGGCGCCGACCTGCATGGAGATTCCGGCCGCGGTGAGCGCCTCTTGCGCAAGCTGGGCCAGTTGGGCATCAGCCTCAATGTAATCTGACGGCGGCAGGTAGTGATAACTCGTGCCCTCGTCGCGAAGCGCGCGGTCAATGACGACGAAGTAGGGTGGTGCCTGCACCGGAAGGATCTGGCCGGCCGAGGTCATGCTGACGAGGAATCGACAGCCCGAGGCAAAGAGTTCTTCCGCGATAAGGACGGCAAACGCGGCGCCAACTGCGCAGCCCACAATACCGTACTCGTGCCCCTCGTGATGAAAGACGTAAAGATCGGTGTGGTAGCAGGCCCATCCGGGATGACGGTCGGCACGACCCGTAGCACGCAGGTGGCGCACGATGTCGCCATCCGGATCAAGAACGCAAATTTCGGGAACAGCGGCGGTTGATAGGACCTTCTGGCGGCGCGCTTCGCGCAAAAGGTTTTCGGGCGTAAAGGCGGACACCGCGTCGTAGTGCTTCTGCGATAGAATTGGCGGTATTCGTGTTTCGCTCACTGGCATGATCCTAGTGGTTTTCCGAGCTCGCTTTCTTGATGGGCTGAGTTGCTGACACGGCGATGAAGGCTGGTCCGAAAGTCGTTCTTCGACCGAGCCACAAGTCAGCCGGGGCAAGCAGCCGCGCCGCGACCCCACACGGCGGATAATGCACGGCCCCGCGTATCTCGACCACATCAAGCCCGGCGGCACATACAAGGCCACGAAGTTCCGCCGCCGAACGGAACATGGCTGCGCCCCAAGTCGGATCGCCAAACCAACCGCGGATACGACGGCGCGCAGCCCACCAGTTCCATCGTCCGAGTTCGCCGATGACAAGCCGCCCGCCGGGCTTGAGTACTCGGGCCATTTCGACGACGGCTCGTTCGGCATCGCGAACGAAGCAAAGCACAGTCACCGCAACGACACAGTCGAATGCCGCACTAGCGAATGGCAGTGTTTCGGCCTGTCCCTCAATGAGCCGCAGTTGAGTACCCTCGATTTCGGTGCGTCGTTGCGCGGCAGCGATCATCAGAGGGTCTGCATCGAGTCCGGTTGCAATTGCTCCACGTCGAGCAAGTTCCGAGGCAAACGCGCCGTCGCCGCAGCCGACATCAAGCACTCTCTTGTCGGCAATCGAGCCGAGAAGTTCGAAGAGGAGTTGCTGCTCCAACGTATCGGTAATCTGGCCAAGATGGCACGATCGCCA
>JBBQPD010001060.1:0-2400 GCA_038331535.1 Gemmatales bacterium
CCCTTCAACGCGACGAACATCACCGGCGTCTGGCATCACGACGCGCTGAGCTTGTTCCTGCACGGCGGCAACATGCTCGTGGGCCGACGCGGGTTCCTCTTTCACAATCTGCCCCTCCTGCTGGCGATTTCCGGTGCGGTATACCTGTTGCGACGCTCGGTCACGGATCGCCCTGTTGTGCTCTGGGCCCTCGCTACCTGCGGCGGTTCCTGGCTGGCGTATACAGCCTCTTCTCAGGCGACCGGCGGCCTCTGCCTGTCCATTCGCTGGTTCGTACCATTGCTGGCGCCCGGCTATTACATTCTCGCGCTCTACTTGCGCAGGTGTCCCGACCGCCTTCCGGATGTCGCGCTTTTGAGCGGTTGGGGCGCCTTGTTGATAGCCCAGGTCGGCTTCCATCCCTGGCGCGGCGGCAGCCCGCCTTTTTTCTGGCCGATTGTCGGCTCGGCTCTCGTCTCCTGGATCGCGCTCCGCCGCTTCCTTGGTCGTAAGCAAATCGAGATAGGCATCGACCAAACAAATGAGGCAAAAACGGCCGGCGTCCGTTCCTCCATGGAAGCGGCTTGAATCCGCCTTGTCGCCAGCGCGCGGATGAGGTATGTCCAGTTACCTCGACAAGGGAGAGTGCGCATGTCACGGAAGACCATCGAAATCCTGTCCGACGCTTGCTGGTTTCTGTTCTGGGGTGCGCTCAGCTCCTTCTGGTGCGTCACGGCCGCGAATCGGCTCAGCGCCACGTTCGATGAGCCGTTTCAGCTGGATTCGGCCCTCAAATCCTGGCGGTCAGGATCGTTCAAGACGTTGCTCGACGTCGGCACGATGCCGTTGCCGCTCTGGGTGAACACCGCCCCGCTCTACGTTTGGGAACGTTGGCAGGGCCGAACGTTCGATTTCCGGGCGGAGATCGACACGCTGCTACCCGTCGCGCGCACAACCGCACTCATTTTCTGGTGGCTCCTCCTCGCCTACTGTTGGGTGGCGGGGCGACAAATCGCCGGTAAGTGGGGAGGCAGACTTGCCGTCGTAATCCTGTCCTGCGAGCCGACCGTTTTGGCCCATGCGGCTCTCGCCACAGCGGACATTGCGCTGGCCGCGTGCTTGCTCGCATTCTTTGTCCACTATCGGTTGGGCCGGTCGCACGGCTGGTTGTTGCGCGTGGGCGTACCGACCGTCTGGTTCGCGGCCGCGGTGCTGACCAAGGCGTCGGGCCTGGTCTTCGGCTTGCTCGGCGCGGCGGTCTTCGAGATCGATTATCGCTTGCGCGAGCAGACCGATCTGACAGGGTTGAAAGACCGAGCCAAAGTTGCCCTCGCCGCCGTCTTCGATGCCGCGTTTCGACGCCGCGTGCTCCAGGTGTTCTGGATCGGTCTCGGTCTCGTCTTCGTCTTCTGCGGTTCCGACTGGAAAGCGTCGCCCTCCTTCGTGAAATGGGCCGATCAACTTCCCGATGGAGCCGGCGGCGATTCCATGCGCTGGGTGTCCAAACACCTGTGCGTCTTCAGCAACGCCGGCAACGGTCTCGCATATCAGATTCGGCGCAACCTTCAGAAAGATCAGGACGGCTTTCTACTCGGTGCCGCCTATCATCGTTCCCTCTGGTATTATTTCCCGGTAGCGCTCAGCATCAAGCTGACGATTCCCTTGCTCCTGCTCCCCTTGTTAGTCGCCTCTCTCTCGCCGCGTTCGTTGCGTAATTGGGCCTGCATCATGGCCGGAATCCTGCTGGTCTACAGCGTCACCTGCCGGGTGCAGCTTGGCGTCCGTCTGCTGCTGCCGCTCGTGGGTCTGGCGGCCGTCGGCCTCGGCGCCGCCCTGGCAAGCGCGCTGCGCGACGCCCCGAACGGTTGGCGGCGGCGCTCCCTCGCAGCGGTCACGTTCGCGGTCCCGCTGTGGATGATCGGTGCGGCGTGGTCGGTCTGGCCGAACGGTCTCTGCTATGTCAACGAGCTTTGGGGCGGCACGGCCGAGGGTTACAAATTGGTGTCGGACTCCAATTACGATTGGGGTCAGGGGTTAAAAGAGTTGCTTGCCTGGCAACGGCGGAATGGCGTGGAAACGACCGACGTCGTCTACTTTGGCAGCGATCCCACTGTGGAGAGTCCTTCCTTCCATCGCGTGGAGGCAAACCTGGAGAGGCTTCGAAGCCAGGCACATGGACCTTATCTCGCGGTGGGCACTTCATTCGTCTACGGCCCACTCGACGATCACCCGAACTTCAAGCCGTTTTCCGAATGGGTGCGCGGTCTCACCCCAGTGGCGCGCACCACGACTTTCCTGATCTTCGATCTGCGTCAATCAGGGTTAATGGCGAAGACCGGGCCACGAGTACATACTCCGAGCGAGCAGGAATGAAACAAAGAGCCGCGGGGGGCGGTAGGGGGGGCGTTGGGCGCGGAGGTA
>JBBQPD010001061.1:0-2399 GCA_038331535.1 Gemmatales bacterium
GGTCTCGCGGAGTTGCGGCGGCAAGTGTTCGCGCAGCAGCTCCGACCCACGGCTGACGAGTACCGCCTGCTGCACGACGTTCTCCAGCTGGCGAATGTTGCCCGGCCAGGCAAAGCTCTCCAGGGCGTCCATCGCCAGTTCGTTCGTATCGAACAGATCCTTGCGGAACTTCGTGTTGAAGCGCGCCACCATTGCCCGGACGAGCGGGGCGATGTCTTGCACGCGCTCGCGCAACGGCGGCAGGTGAAACGACATCACGTTGAGGCGGTAGTAGAGGTCCTGTCGGAAGCGGCCGCGCGACACGGCCTCCTCCAGGTCCCAGTTGCTGGCGACGATGATGCGGGCGTGGCACTGACGCGTCTCGTTGCTGCCGAGCGGCTCGAACTCGCCGGTCTCGATGACGCGCAACAGACCCGCTTGCTGTTCCAGGCCGAGCGTGTCGATTTCGTCGAGCAGGATGGTGCCGCTGCCGGCTGCCTCGAACTTACCGACCTTGGCCCGGTCCGCGCCGGTGAAAGCGCCTTTGACGTGGCCGAAGAAGGTACTCTCGACGAGGTTGGACGTCTGAGCGCCGCACGGGACGGGAAGGAAGGGCTGGTTTTTCCGCGGCGAACAGTCGTGCATCAGGCGGGCCAGGTGAGTCTTGCCCGTGCCGGTCTCGCCGGTTAAGAGGACGGTCACGTCGTGGGCGGCGGCGATGGCGATGCGTTCCACCAGCGACAGCAGCGACGGCGTCTGGCCGAGAAGCCTGCGCGCCACCACGTCGTTGACAGCCTCCGGCTTGTGCAAACCGACGTCGCGCAGGCGTCCGGACCGTTCGCGGATCAGCTGCGACAGGAGATCGGCGTCCTGCGGCCAGCGCAGTCGGCGGGCCACGTAGGCGTCCAGCGCGGTCAAGCGCTCGGCCGGTAGGGGATCGCTCTCCAGGATGATGAGGACGGGAGGGAGTTTCTGGAGGTAGATTTCCTGAACCAGGCGGAAAGCCTTCTCGGCTTCCTCCGGTGAGGAGGCGGTCAGGAGAAGAATGCCGTCGGCCTCGCGGGTCAAGTGATCGCGAATGGCGCTGTAACCGCACACGTGGGAGCCATGATCGAGCGTTTTCTTCAGATGGCTCTGGACGGTGCTGGCCAGGCGCTGGTCGTCGGCGACCAGGGCAAGGCGGCTGCCGATCATGCGCACGTCTCCCTCTGCACCGCGACCAGGACGGAGGCGGAATTGAGCATGGTTGGTGGGCACAATGGAGGCGTGGAGGAGTGCGGCACGGCGCCGAACTCGATCCGGGACCGTCCCTTCCTGGGAGCAACTACCCCGAGGTCAGGCAGCGTCCGGCAGGGGACTACCGGACGGTGAGCATACGGACAAGAGTTAAGGAAGAGTCTACCCGCCACAACTCGCGTGTCAAGCCTCCGCTGCCTGGCGTGGCACTAGCTCTCCGCTCCGGCTCGGCCTATCCCGCACGGCACGGACGAAAGAGTCCGTTCGATCCCCAAGCATTCACCAGATTATTCCCCTTGTCAAGAAACGGAAGCATGAAGAGCGCTTCTCGCGCACGAATGGGAAGGATGTAGCGATTGGTTAACAGGTGACGTCCGCTGCGCTCGCTGCCATTCCGTAACGAGGCACAACAGGTCATTCCTCCGCCGGCGGGACGGGCGCGGTCGGAGCACTCGGTCCGCGCAGCAGGTACAGCAGCACGGCCAGGTCGTACAGACCGTGGACGATTACCGGCGTCAATAGGTTGCCGCCAGACATCCACAACCAGCCCAAATACGCCCCCATCAGCGTCGCCAGGACAGCATAGGTGAGGCTGACGGCATGTACCGCGCCAAAGAGCACGCTCGCCGCCGCCAGCGCGCCCCATGGCCCCAGCCAGCCGGCCAGCGCCGGCTGCAAGACGCCGCGGAACACCATCTCCTCACCCAGACCCGCCAGTGTCGAGATGCCGATCAGGTCGATCACCGTACACGGCACCAGCACCGGGCGAATGACCTGCTCGCTATAGCGCTTGAGGCCAGCCAGCGGCCCGACCGGCCAGCGCGTCACGACCAAAAATAGTAGGAGCAACGGCAGCGTCGCCGCCACGCCATTCAGTGCGGCGCGCGCGTCCCAGAGAAACGTCCGCAGCGGCGGCCGGTCCAACCAGCCGCCGAGCAGCCACGCCAGCGCGACGAGGCCGCCCTCCACGCCCGCAGCGAGAAGCACCACCGTCAGCCGGTCGTTCGACTCGTCCGCCATGTACGAGGTTCCGCACGTGTTTACGTTTCGCGCGCGAAACGTAAACACGTGCGCACGCGCTGAACGATCGTAGTTACTTCTTCTGTTGCATCAGCAACCACTCGTACAGTTCCTTCGTGGAATACGCCGTGTCCCAGGAGTTGTGGCCTACGCCGGGGTACACC